>JBHBEQ010000176.1:0-17558 GCA_041785575.1 Flavobacterium sp. | reverse complement strand
TGTGAGAAAAAAAGAAAATTACAAGTTTTCTCAGGTTCTAAAGAGGATAAAAAACTTATCAACAAAGTGGAATAAAGTGGAAAAAAGTGGAGAATTATTTTGTACATTTGCTAAATAAAAAAAATAAGTGGAGAAATGAACGCTTTTATAGGAGCATATGAATGTAAAATTGACACCAAAGGAAGGGTGTTGATACCAACCGCGCTTAAGCGACAAATGTCGAGCTTGAGTGAAGGTTTTGTGCTAAAGCGTTCTGTTTTTGAGTCGTGTTTAGAGCTTTGGAGAATGAGTGATTGGGATGTGATGATGGAGAAAATCAACAAGCTCAATAAGTTTAATCGCAAAAATGAAATGTTTGTGCGAAAATTTATGGCAGGAGTTAAACTTGTAGAAGTGGATGAGTCTGGAAGAATACTCGTTGCTAAAGATTTGATAGAATTTGCAAAAATAGAAAAAGATGTTGTCTTGGCTTCAAAGGGGAATGTTATAGAGATTTGGGATAAAAATCTTTATGAAAACATGTTGAATAATGATGAATTTGACTTTGGAGATTTGGCAGAAGAGGTAATGGGAGGAATAGAAGATGAGTAATTTAGAATACCATAATCCAGTATTGTTAAAAGAAACGGTTGACGGCTTAAATATTCGTCCAGATGGCACGTATGTGGATGTTACCTTCGGAGGAGGAGGGCATTCGAGAGAGATTCTAAGAAGGTTAGGGCCAAATGGAAGATTGTTTTCTTTTGATCAGGATGAAGATGCTAAAGCGAATGCAATTGATGATTCGCGATTTCAGTTGATAGATCAGAACTTTAGATATCTGAAGCGTTATTTGAGATTTTATGGAGTGAAGCAAGTGGATGGTATATTAGCAGATTTGGGCGTGTCATCTCATCAATTTGATGTTGCAGAGAGAGGGTTTTCTACTCGTTTTGATGGTGTGCTTGATATGCGAATGAATCAAAAAAATGAGCTTTCAGCTTATAAGGTTGTAAATGAGTATTCAGAAGTAGAATTAGCTAAGATACTTTTTGAATATGGTGAACTTAAAGCGTCAAGAGGAATGGCCAGGGTAATAGTAGAGGCTCGTCAAATAAAAAAAATAGAAAATACGGATGATTTAAAAGTTGCTTTGGGTAAATTCTTGCCAATGCATAAAAGCAATAAAGTGTTAGCTCAGATTTATCAGGCAATTCGAATAGAAGTGAATCAAGAAATAGAAGTATTGAAGGAAATGCTTGAGCAATCTTTAGAAGTGTTAAAACCTGGAGGGAGGTTGAGTGTGATTTCGTATCATTCGTTAGAAGATAGGTTGGTAAAGAGATTTATGCGAAATGGAATGTTTGAAGGAGAGCCAGAGCGCGATATGTTTGGAAGGTTTGAAGTGCCTTTTAAATCTATTGGAAAGCTTATAGTGCCTACAGAGGAAGAGATAGCCTTAAACAACCGAGCGAGAAGTGCAAAATTGAGAATTGCTGAAAAAATATAGAAAATGGGTTTTCAAAATTTTTTAAAAGCAAAGTTTTTAGTAGAAAAACAGTCCTTGAAAAACTGGGGAGTGATTTTTACCATAGTTTTTTGGACATTGGTTGTGATTTATTCAACACACCTATTTGAAGAGAAAATGATAAAGATAAATAAGCTCAATAATGAAGTGAAGGAGTTGCGAGCTTATTTTGTAGATCAGCGCTCGGAATTGATGAAATTGAGAATGGAATCAAACGTATCGAAACGAATGGAAGCATTGGAAATAAAACCATCAGAAGTGCCTCCTAAGAAAATAAAAGTACTAGAAGAAAAAAAAGAAGAACCTTGGTATAAGAAGATATGGCGCTAAGAAAGAATGAAAATGGTAAAATATATATCGTATTTGCAGGGCTTTTCCTATTTATGCTTCTCATCCTTTTTAAATTGAGTTTTATTCAATTTGTAGAAGGAGATATGTGGAGATCAAGGGTAGATAGCCTTAATATAAAAAACGAAATTGTACCTGCAGAAAGAGGAAATATTTACTCTGCAGACGGTAGTTTGTTGGCTACTTCTATACCGAAATACACAATTAGTCTTGATCCGTCAGTGCCAAGTAAAGAATTGTTTGAAGAAAATATAAAGGGGTTGTCTGATTCATTGGCAAATATGTTTCCGAGTAAGTCAGCGGCGCAATGGGAAAAGCATATCCGCAAGTTGCGTTCAATGAAAAAACAATATATGCCTCTTGTAACAAAGACAAATTATCTGAATTATAAGCGTATAAAGACTTTTCCAATATTAAACAAAGGAAGATTTAAAGGAGGGTTGATTATTAAGCAACTTCACGTTAGGGAATATCCAATGGGGGCTATTGCTTTGAGAACAATTGGATACGAAAGAATAAATGCAGATAAAACAATAACAAGAAAAGGAATTGAAGCTGCGTTTACTGAAGACCTTACAGGTAAAGACGGTGTAAGAAAAGTTCAAAAGATGTCTAAAAACCTTTGGAAGCCTATAGGAGATGAAAATGCTGTAGAGCCAGTACAAGGGCACGATGTGATAACTACATTAGATGTATATATCCAAGATATAGCACATCATGCGTTGTTGCAAGCATTGCATGACTACGGGGCAGAGCATGGCTCTGTTGTGGTTATGGAAACAAAGACAGGTCACATAAAAGCTATTTCTAACCTCGGATTGAAAGATGGGAAATATATAGAAACGCAAAACTATGCGGTTACCGAACGTCATGACCCTGGTTCTACGTTTAAGTTAGCTTCTTATCTCGCTTTGTTAGACGATAAGAAATACGACACAGCAAGTGTATTTAATACACATGGTGGAGTTGTATTGTTTTCTGGAGGAGCAAGGGTGAGAGATTCAAAACCTGGAGGTTATGGAAAAATTTCCTTGGCAAAAGGGCTGGAGGTGTCTTCTAATACAGTGGTAACTCAGGCAGTTAATAATGCATATAAAGACAATCCAAAGAAATTTATTGATAAGTTAGAATCTTATGGTTTCAATAAAAAGTTAGGAATAGAATTAATAGGAGAGCCAGCTTCTTTTATTCCAAAACCAGGAGATCGACAATGGAGTAAAATTGCTCTTCCTTGGATGGCATACGGATATGGTATCATGGTTACACCTCTTCAAATACTTACACTATACAATGCAGTTGCTAATAATGGTGTAATGGTAAAACCTCAATTTGTAAAAGAAATTCGAGATGTAGATAAGAGTATAAAAGTATTTGATACTCAGGTGATGAATCCTAAAATAGCAAGTGATAAGACGATTAAAGAAGTTCAGGATATATTAAAAAATGTAGTAAGAAGAGGAACTGGAAAGAAACTCTATTCTGCAGATTTTCCTATGGCTGGAAAAACTGGTACAGCCCAAATGAATTATGGAAAAGGAACATCAATATATTATGCCTCTTCATTTGTAGGTTATTTTCCAGCAGATGAGCCAAAGTATTCGTGTATAGTTGTTATCCATAGACCGACACTTAATAGTTATTACGGAGCAGATGTTGCAGGTCCTGTATTTAAGCGTATCGCACAAAAAGTTTATACAGATGTGCCATCAGTATTACAAATAAAATTTCCTGATAAACCAATAAAAAGGGAACAGGATAATTACAATAATTATTATAAAAAAGTAAAACAAACAGCTAAGGTAGTTCCAAATGTAGAAGGAATGCCAGCAATGGATGCAATTGCAATACTTGAAAATATAGGGTTACAAGTACACGCATTTGGTTCTGGTAAGGTTGTGAGTCAATCATTGCCTTCAGGAAGTAGGTTTGTTAATAATCAGTTAATTACAATTGAATTAAAGTGAGAAAGTTACGTGAAATATTAGATGGAGTTGCTTGTGTAGAGGTAATTGGTTCTCTTGAACGAGAGGTGCTCAATATTACCTTCGATTCAAGAAAGGCTGTGGAAAACATGGTTTTTGTTGCTATGCGAGGCACAGTTGCCGATGGACATTTATACATTTCAAAAGCAATCGAACAAGGGTGCAGGTTGATAATCTGTGAAGAAATTCCTGCAGTTATAGATACTGAGGTTACCTATATAAAGGTAGCAAATAGCAATGAAGCTTTAGCAACAATAGCGTCTAATTTCTATAATCATCCTTCTAAAAAACTCAAATTAACCGGAGTTACAGGAACAAATGGAAAAACCACAACAGCTAGTTTGTTGTACCAATTGTTTACGGAAGCGGGATACAAAGTAGGTTTACTTTCAACAGTAAAAATATTAATAGGTAAAGAAGAATATGCGGCAACACATACTACACCAGATTCTTTAACCATTAACTACTATTTAAATAAAATGGTAGAGGAAGGGTGTGAGTATTGCTTTATGGAAGTTAGTTCTCATGGAATTGCACAAAAACGTACACATGCACTCCATTTTGAATGCGGAATATTTACTAATTTATCGCACGATCACCTAGATTATCACAATACTTTTGCGGAATATAGAGACGTAAAGAAACAATTTTTTGATCAATTGTTACCAACAGCAGTAGCAATTACTAATGCTGATGATAAAAATGGCGCTTTTATGTTGCAAAATACCAAAGCAAAAGCGTTTACTTATGGAGTGAAAAATATAGCAGATTATCACGCAACAATATTAGAGAGTGAAATATCTGGTATGTTGTTGCGAATTGATAATCGCGAAGTATGGGTACAATTAATAGGAGTGTTTAATGCGTCTAATTTATTAGCAGTATATAGTGCTGCAGTACAATTAGGAATAAACAAAGAAGATGCACTTGTGTATTTGAGCAAATTGAAAAGTGTATCAGGAAGATTTCAATATATAGTTTCTAAATCAAAAATTAGTGCTATTGTAGATTATGCACACACGCCAGATGCTCTTGAAAATGTATTAAAAACCATAAAAGATATTCAAAAACAAGGACAGCAAATAATTACTATTGTCGGATGTGGAGGAAATAGAGATGCAGCTAAACGTCCTGAAATGGGAAGAATAGCTGTAGAGTATAGTGATCAAGTGGTATTCACTTCTGACAATCCTAGATTCGAAGATCCTAATGATATTCTACATCAAATAGAAGAAGGGGTTGCTGTTTCTCAGAAACACAAAGTATTGACTATAGAAGATAGAAGACAAGCAATTAAAACAGCTGTAAAAATTGCACAATCAGGAGATATCCTACTAATTGCAGGTAAAGGTCATGAAGATTATCAAGAAATAAAAGGAGTAAAGTACCCTTTCGATGACCTTGAGGAAGTAACAATTATTTTTGAACAATTAAATAAGTAAATATGCTATACTACATACTACAGTATTTAGATGAATTTTATGATTTTCCAGGTTCTGGATTATATCAATATATAACATTTCGTTCGGGAATAGCATTTATACTATCGCTGCTTATTTCTACAATATTTGGTAAAAAAATCATTACCTATTTGAGAAGAAAACAAATCGGTGAAACAGTACGCGAGCTAGGGCTTGAAGGACAAAATCAAAAAGCAGGTACGCCAACAATGGGTGGGGTAATTATCATCCTTGCAACATTAATTCCTGTATTGTTGTTTGCTAAATTAGACAATATATATGTACTGACGTTGATTCTCACTACGTTGTGGATGGGAGGAATAGGTTTTCTTGATGATTATATCAAAGTTTTCAAAAAAGACAAAGAAGGTCTAAAGGGAAAATTTAAAGTTATCGGACAAGTAGGTTTGGGATTAATCGTTGGATTGATTTTGTATTATCACCCGTCTGTTGTAGTTAGAGATACTCCAAGTATATTGTTAGAACAAGGTGTTACTAGCAAATACGATATCAAAACAATGACCACAACCATCCCTTTTTTCAAAGATAACGAATTTGACTATTCGGTGTTGATTTCTTGGTTGGGAGAAGGGTATGCAGAGTATGCGTGGTTGATTTTTATTCCAATAGTTATATTTATCATCACGGCTGTATCAAATGGTGCTAACCTTACAGATGGAATTGACGGATTAGCAGCAGGAACTTCAGCGATTTCGGTAGTAGCTTTAGGGATATTTACCTTTGTTTCTGGAAATGTGATATTTGCAAATTATCTCAACATAATGTACATACCAAATTCCGGTGAGATGACTATTTATATAGCATCATTTGTGGGAGCTCTTGTCGGATTTTTGTGGTATAATACCTATCCAGCTCAAGTATTTATGGGAGATACAGGAAGTTTGACCATAGGAGGTATTATAGCTGTGTTGGCAATTATGGTACGAAAAGAATTAATGATACCAGTGTTGTGTGGAATATTTTTAGCAGAAAACTTATCTGTTGTGCTTCAAGTAAGTTATTTCAAATACACCAAGAAAAAGTATGGAGAAGGGCGTAGAATATTTTTAATGTCACCATTACACCATCATTTTCAGAAAAAAGGATATCACGAAAGTAAAATTGTTACACGTTTTTGGATTGTGGGTATATTTTTAGCAACATTTTGTATCATCTCACTAAAATTAAGATAATGAAAATAGTAGTATTAGGAGGCGGAGAAAGCGGTGTAGGTGCTGCTATTTTAGCGAAGAAAAAAGGAATGGGTGTTTTCCTTTCAGATTTCGGAAAAATTACGGATAAGTACAAAGATTTACTCAATAAGTATCAAATCGAATGGGAAGAAGGAACGCATACGTATGAAAAAGTATTAGCGGCAGATATAGTAGTAAAAAGCCCAGGAATTCCTGATAAAGTTGAGGTGGTGAAAATGCTTATTGAGAAGAAAATTCCAGTGATTTCAGAAATTGAGTTCGCATATAAATTTGCTAAAAATCATTCAATAGGAATCACAGGAAGTAATGGAAAAACAACCACTACAATGCTTACCTATCACTTGTTAAAGAGCGAAGGTTTAGATGTAGGACTTGCTGGAAACATAGGAGATAGTTATGCTTTACAAGTAGCTGATTTTCCAGAAAAAACATATGTGTTGGAATTGAGTAGTTTTCAACTAGATGGAATTAAAGATTACAAACCACATATTGCGGTGATTACAAATATAAGTCCCGATCACCTTGATAGATACGACTACAATTACGAAAATTATATAAATTCTAAATTTAGAATAACAAAAAACCAAACAGAAACGGATTATCTCATATATGATTTAGATGACGAATCCATTTCAAATTGGTTGAAAAACAACGAAATAAAAGCTAGAAAAGTGCCGTTTTCATTAATTCAAAAAGTAGAAGAAGGAGCATATTTAGAAGATAATACAATAGTAGCCATGATAAATAACGAAAAATTGACAATACCAGTAGAAGAGTTGGCATTAGAAGGGAAACACAATGTAAAAAATACGATGGCAGCAACACTCGTGTCACAGATGATGCGTGTGCGAAATAAAACCATTCGAGAAAGTTTATCTAATTTTCAAGGAGTAGAGCACCGTTTAGAAAAAGTAGCAAAGAAAAATAAAGTGCAATATATCAATGATTCTAAAGCGACAAATGTAAATGCAACATATTTTGCTTTAGAAAGTATGACAACGCCAGTAGTGTGGATTGTAGGAGGAGTAGATAAAGGAAATGATTACGATGAATTGATTCCGTTTGTACACGAAAAAGTAAAAGCAATTATTTGTTTAGGATTAGATAATCAAAAAATTAAAGAAGCCTTTTCGGGAATTACAGACGTTATATTAGAAACAGCATCAATGAGTGATGCAGTAAAAATGTCTAGCCGAATTGCAGAAGAGGGTGACACAGTGCTACTTTCTCCAGCTTGTGCAAGTTTTGATTTGTTTAAAAATTATGAACACAGAGGCGAACTATTTAAAGAAGAAGTTGCTAAATTATAAATAGTATGAATCTTTCATTCATCAAAATAGAAGGAGATAAAACAGTGTGGGCAATGAGTTTGTTGCTTGCAATTATCTCTTTTATGCCTGTATATAGTGCTGCAACGAATATTGCTTTAGGACAAGGAGGTACTACAGTAGGAGCTATCTTGTTTAAGCATAGTTTACACATTGTTACAGGATTGTTTTTTATGTACATCGTACATCGTGTTCCGATTAGTAAAGTGCAAAAAATCATTCCATTGTTGTTTATTGGAAGTTTTATTTTGGTTTTAGTTACTATGTTTTCAGGGACAAAAGTAGGAGGTGTTTCGGCAAGTAGATGGATACAAATTCCGATGATTGGATCGTTGCAACCGTCCTCTATTGCGTGGGCTGTATTGATGATATCTTTGGCTTGGGTGCTTTCTAGAATGGATGAAAATAAATTTAGTTTTAAAAAAACGATATTAACTATTTGGTTGCCAATTGCCTTGATAGTAGGGCCAATTTTTCCTCACAACTTATCAACTGCTGCGTTGATTATGGCTATGAGTTTTGTTGTGTTGTTTGTAGGAAATTATCCAGTGAAATATCTAGCAAAGGTTCTTTTTGGAATGATTTTTATAGGAGTATTAGGTTTTTTTACTGCCAAAGCATTTCCTGAAATTATGCCAGATAGGATGAATACTTGGGTATCTCGTATCAATCGTTATGGTGCTGATGAAAAAGAACAACAAGATCGCTATCAAATAGATAATGCTAAAACAGCAATTGCAAATGGAAACATTACAGGACAAGGTCCTGGAAAGAGTATTCAAAAAAATGTGTTACCACAATCGTCTTCAGATTTTATTTTCGCTATTATTTGTGAAGAATACGGATTTATTGGAGGAACGATAATAATACTTTTCTATTCTGTATTGTTTTATAGATTTTTGGTAATAAGCAATAAAGCTCGAGATTTTTTCTCCAAGATTATGGTTGTCGGCTTAGGGTTTTCAATAATAATACAAGCTATTGTGAATATGGGGGTAGCTGTAGAGATTTTTCCAACAACAGGACAGCCATTGCCGCTAATTAGTACAGGAGGGTCGTTTATTTGGATGACATTTATTTCAATCGGATTGATTATTGGTGTTTCAAGAACAGACGAACAATTGAAACGTCAATTAAAAGAAGATGAAAAAAAACAAGCAGAGTTTAAAAAAATATTAGAAGAGCAACAAGTAGCATCTGAAGGAGAAAATCCACTAGCTGCTGTAATGAAGTAAAAAAATGAATAAAAAACCTAGATTTATTATTAGCGGAGGAGGAACAGGTGGACATATCTACCCGGCTATTGCTATTGCAGATGAAATAAAAAAGCAATGCCCTGAAGCAGAAATATTATTTGTAGGAGCTCAAGATAAAATGGAAATGCAAAAAGTACCAGCTGCAGGGTACAAGATTGAAGGACTTTGGATAGCAGGTTTACAGCGAAAACTCACGTTGAAAAATCTTATGTTTCCGATAAAATTCTTGAGTAGTTTGATAAAATCGAGAAAGATTATTAAAAAATTCCAACCAGATGTCGTGATTGGAACTGGTGGTTTTGCAAGTGGGGCAGTTGTGAAAATGGCAGCGTCAATGGGAATACCAACGGTAATTCAAGAGCAAAATTCATTTCCAGGAATAACGAATAAAATGCTCGGAAAAAACGCCAAAGCAATTTGTGTTGCCTATGATGGCTTGGAACGATTTTTTCCTAAAGAAAAGTTGGTAAAAACAGGAAATCCTGTAAGACAAGACCTTATCAATATCGAAGGTAAAAGAGATGAGGCTTTAAAACATTATTCTTTAGATGCAAATAAAAAAGTGTTGGTGATTTTAGGAGGGAGTTTAGGAGCTAAGAGAATAAATGAATTAGTAGAGAAAAACATTGAATGGTTTTTAGAAAATAATTTACAAGTCATTTGGCAATGTGGTAAGGGGTATTATTCTACATATAAAAAATACCACCAAAACAACGTGCAAGTTTATGACTTTATAGAACGAATGGACTATCTGTTTGCAGCTGGGGATATATTTATTTCAAGAGCAGGAGCATCTTCAGTATCTGAATTAGCAATTGTTGGAAAACCAGTTGTGTTTATTCCATCTCCTAATGTGGCAGAAGATCATCAGACCAAAAATGCAAAGAGTATTGTAGATAAAGGTGGTGCAGTAATGATAAAAGAGGAGCAATTAGATGTAGATTTTCAAAAGGTTTTCAAAAGAATTATTGAAGATCAAGTACACGCAGAAGCATTGGTAAAGAACATAAAAAGTGTAGCGTTACCAAACGCAACAAAAGATATAGTAAGGGAAATATTTAAGTTGGTATAGCATGGAATTAAGCAAAATCAACAAAGTCTATTTTATTGGGATTGGTGGGATAGGAATGAGTGCAATTGCTCGTTTTTTTCATCGATTAGGAAAAAAAGTAGCAGGATATGATAAAACACCTACACATCTAACAAAGGAGTTAGAGTCAGAGGGAATTAAAATACATTTTGAAGACAACGTAGATTGTATAGAAAAAGATTTTTTAGATAAAGAAGATACTCTTGTAGTAATTACTCCTGCAATCCCAAAAGATCATAGCGAATGGAAGTATTTTCGTGAAAATAATTTTGTGATTAAAAAAAGAGCAGAAGTATTGGGGATTATCACAAAGAATAGCTTTTGTTTAGCTGTTTCTGGTACACATGGGAAAACTACAACATCAAGTATGTTGGCGCATATAATGTACCAAGCAAAAACGAAAGTAACTTCATTCCTTGGAGGAATTTTAGAAAATTATCAAACAAATCTCGTTGGGGATGGCACGGAAATTACAGTAGTAGAAGCAGACGAATTTGATCGTTCATTCTTGCATTTATATCCAGATATTACGTGTGTAATAAGTAACGATGCAGACCATTTGGATATTTATGGAGATGTAAACACTATTCAACAATCCTTTCGAGAGTTTGCCGAAAGAACCAAAGATAAAACGAAGTTATTTGTTGCAGAAAACGTGCCGATTGATGGTGTAAAAGTTGGATTTGGAGATAAGGTAGAAATTAGAGCTGAGAATTTAGAAATACGAAATGGGAAACGTTATTTTGACTTAGTATTTCCAGATGAACGAGTAGAGCAAATAGAAATAGTAATGCCGGGAAATCACAATGTGTTAAATGCAAGTTTAGCATTCGCAATGGCAAAAAGCTATGGAGTGAATTCGGTAGTAATTAAAGAAGCGCTGGCGAGTTTTAAAGGGGTTAGAAGAAGATTTTCTGTTCGATTAAACACAAAAGATAAAGTGCTTGTAGATGACTATGCACACCATCCAACAGAAATAAATGCTGTTTATCAAGGAGTAAGAGAAATGTTTCCAAATAGAAAAATAACAGCAATTTTTCAGCCGCATTTGTATAGTCGCACACGTGACTTTATGCATGAATTTGCTCAAAGTTTGTCAAAATTTGATGAAGTAATTTTGTTAGATATTTATCCAGCAAGAGAATTGCCTATAGAAGGAATTTCCTCGGAAAAAATATTAGAAAAAATAACCAGTCCTGTTAAAACGTTAGTAGAAAAATCACAACTTATGCAGTTTTTGAAAAATCACAATACCGACGTTTTAGTAACAATAGGAGCTGGAGATATAGGAGAAATGATAGACGATATACAAAAGCTAATAGAACAAAAGTAATATGAAAAAAAAGATACAATGGTATGATTTTTTTCTGATTCTCACTATAGTTGTTTTGATATCCTTATTTTATTTTGCACAAAACAGAAATGCTGCTAGAGAAGTGTCAGATATTAAAGTAAAATTTGTAGGAGATGAGAACCATTTTTTGACACAAAATATGGTTAATAACTTGTTGATACAAAATTTGAAAAGTACTTCAAATATTCGCAAAGAAGCATTAGATTTGAACGCTTTGGAGCGTAAACTTTCTAGTAACAAAATGATTGCATCTTCAGAGGTTTATGTAAATGAAAAGGGAGAATTATTTGCAGAAGTTGTGCAAAAAGAAGCTATAGCAAGAGTTTTAGGAAACGGAATTTCGTTTTATCTAGATACTGAAGGAGATACCATTTCACTTTCAAAAAACTTCAGTGCACACGTTCCCGTTGTGCGAGGGGTTTTGAGAAATGAAAACAAAAAAGTGTTTGCGGAATTTTTGAATAAAATCAAAAATGATGATTTTTTGCGAATGAGTATTGTGGAAATTGCAATCCAGCCAGACCAAAGTGTTGTTTTGAAAGACAGAGGCTATGATTTTGATATTGAATTTGGAAAGCTGAAGGAAATAGATAAAAAATTTAATAATTATAAAGTTTTTTTGTCTTATTCGCAGAGAGATACGCTGATGTCTAACTATACAAAGGTTAATTTGAAATTTACAGAACAAGTTGTTTGCACCAAATAAAAAAGATGAATAAAGAAAATTACGCTGTAGGATTGGATATCGGAACGACTAAAATCGTTGCGATGGTCGGAAAGAAAAATGAATATGGGAAACTCGAGATTTTAGGCGTGGGTAACGCCAAAAGTTTGGGGGTGAAGCGAGGTGTTGTTAATAATATTACACAGACCATTCAGTCTATCCAGGAAGCTGTAAGAATAGCAGAACAAAAATCTGGATGTGAAATAAAAGACGTGGTTGTAGGAATTGCAGGACAACATATTCGTAGTATTCAACATCAAGAATACATCACTAGAGACAATCCCGATTCGATTATATCTGAAGAGGATATCGAAACTTTAATCAACCAGGTACAACGCCTTACAATGTTACCAGGGGAAGAAATTATTCACGTACTTCCTCAAGAGTTTAAGGTAGATGATCAAACGGGGATTAAAGAGCCTATAGGGTTGTGTGGTAGAAGATTAGAAGCTAGTTTTCACGTGGTGGTTGGACAGTCTTCTTCTATTCGCAATGTAGGACGTTGTGTAAAAGATGCTGGTTTTGAATTAGCAGGTCTTACATTAGAACCTTTGGCTTCTGCAGATGCTGTTTTAAGTGAAGAAGAAAAAGAGGCAGGTGTAGCATTGATAGACATAGGAGGTGGAACAACGGATTTGGCAATTTTCAAAGATGGAATTATACGTCATACAGCAGTAATCCCATTTGGTGGAAACGTAATTACAGAAGATATAAAAGAGGGATGTTCGATAATTGAGAAATATGCCGAGATATTGAAAGTACGTTTTGGTTCTACTTGGCCAGGAGAAAACAAAGAAAATGAATTGGTTTCTATTCCAGGTATTCGAGGAAATGAACCGAAAGAAATTTCTGTGAAAAACTTGTCAAAAATAATTCATGCACGAGTAGTTGAAATTATTGATATGGTATTTGCTGAAATAAAGGATTATGGATATGAAAATCCTAAAAAGAAATTAATAGCAGGTATTGTATTGACAGGTGGAGGTTCTGAGCTAAGACATATAAAACAATTGGTAGAATATCAAACAGGAATATCAACAAGAATTGGCTTCCCAGGAGAAAATCTTGCTGCAGAAACCGATAGCGAAATCACTAGACCAATATATTCTACGGGAGTTGGGCTTACAATGGAAAGTTTATTGAAAAAACAATGTAGTAGTTCGTATGTAGAAGATAGCTCCGAAAATAATATAGCAAGTACAGCAATAGAAAGCGTGTCGAGCTTTGATGTACAAAAAATAGAAAGTGAAGATGAAAATGCTCATGCTCAAGATAGTGATGAGGATACAAGAGAAAAAGAAGAAGAGAAAAAGAGCACATTCAGTAAAATAAGTGAGCGATTTATAGATGGTTTTTACAACAAGATAAATAATTTTTTAAATAACGGATAAAATAAACTCTGAATAAAATGGATAATGTACTAGATAATAATATTGTTTTTGATTTGCCAAAAAACCAATCAAATGTTATTAAGGTAATTGGAGTAGGTGGAGGAGGTAGCAATGCTGTCAACCACATGTTTGCTCAAGGTATAAAAGGTGTAGATTTTGTGGTTTGTAATACAGATTCACAAGCTCTTGAAAACAGCCCAGTTTCGTCAAAAATTCAATTAGGTGTTCGCCTTACGGAAGGTTTAGGAGCAGGAGCAAATCCTGAAATAGGTCAGCAAGCAGCATTAGAAAACATTGAGGAAATAGAAAAATTACTAGATACGAATACCAAAATGGTATTTATTACTGCCGGTATGGGAGGTGGAACCGGAACAGGTGCTGCTCCTGTAATTGCACAATTATCTAAAGATAAAGATATACTTACTGTAGGTATAGTTACGATTCCTTTTCAATTTGAAGGGAAAGTTCGTCAAGAACAAGCATTGAAAGGTGTAGAGAAATTGAGAAAAGTAGTGGATTCACTAATTGTGATTAACAATAATAAACTACGTGAAGTTTATGGAAATTTAGGATTTAAAGCTGGATTTTCAAAAGCGGATGAAGTTTTAGCTACGGCATCTAGAGGTATTGCAGAAGTAATTACACACCACTATACTCAAAATATCGATTTGCGTGATGCAAAAACCGTACTTTCAAATAGTGGAACGGCTATTATGGGATCTGCTGTTGCATCTGGAGAAAACAGAGCAAAAGAAGCTATAGTAGCAGCGTTAGACTCTCCATTGTTGAATGACAACAAAATTACAGGAGCAAAGAATGTATTGTTGTTAATTGTTTCAGGTGAAAATGAAATTACTCTAGATGAAATTGGAGAAATAAATGATCACATCCAATCAGAAGCAGGACACAATGCGAATATTATTATGGGAGTTGGTGAGGATACTAGTCTTGGTGACGCTATTGCAGTGACAATTATCGCAACTGGGTTTAATGTTGAGCAACAAAGAGAAATAGCAAGTTCGGCAGAACCTAATAAAATTATTCACGTGTTAGGAAATGAGCAACAAGCTATTCAAGACTTGTCAAATGCTCAACCAGCTACACCAACAGCTCCAACACCTGATATGCCATTGTCACAGCAAAACACATTTTCTATGCCAATTAATAGAGTAGAAAATAGTCAAAATACTGTGCAAAATGATTTAGATTTCGAGGAAAAAAAAACGATAATCCAAACTCAAACACAAATCTATACAGTTGGTAATCAGATTGTTGAAGAGGAGCAGAAGACTGTAGTTCCAGTAGTTAAAACAAACGATTTTCGTGAGTTAGAAGTTATTGAGCCAAAATTTGTTATTGTAAAGGCAAAGCCAGTTGTTGAAACACCTGCAATGAGCTTTTCATTTGATTTAGAAGAACAAAATCGCGCATTTCAACGCGAAGATATTTCTTTTGAATTGTCAATGCAAGAAGAGCAGGTAAAAGAAGAAATAGTTTCTGAAGTTGAGCCAGTGCAGGAGGAAAATAAAATCGTTCGTTATTCATTGGAAGACTATTTAGAAGTAGAAGAAAAGTTGGTAAAATCTACTGATAGAGTTGTCGAAGAGAAAAAAGAGCAACCAGTAGAAGAGGAGTTCGTTGTAAGAGTAACTGAGCCAAAAGCTTCTGTAGTTGATGTGAGAACAACAGCTGAGGAACTAAATCCAATGGAAGATTCAATTCAGGAAATCTTGAGAAATCGTGCAGAAGAGCGCAAGCGTAGAATGAAAGATTTTAATCATAAGTTCAATAATGCAAGCGAGCAACTAAACGATTTAGAAAAAGAACCTGCGTATAAGAGATTGGGTGTGGAGCTTGGAGCTAATCCATCAAGTGGAATTTCTCGAACAAGTTTAGGTGTAGATAATGAAAATAATGTACAATTAAGAAGTAACAATTCTTATTTGCATGATAATGTCGATTAGTACACTCAATGATTTCGAGATATACCATCTTCAATTTTCTAACTAATTAAAGGTAAAGATGAATTTACAGTCTAAAATTACTCAAGCATTAAAAGAGGCAATGAAATCTAAAAATCAGATTGCATTAGAAGCCTTGAGGGCAATAAAATCTGAGCTTTTATTAGCACAAACATCAGGATCGTCAGTAGAAGTTTCTGAAGCAGACGAAATAAAATTGTTGCAAAAGCTTGTAAAACAAAGAAGAGAAAGTGCAGCAATATTTGTTCAGCAAAATCGTGAAGATTTGGCAGAGCCAGAGTTGCAACAAGCTGAAGTTATAGCACAGTTTTTACCAGAACAATTATCAGTAGAGCAAGTAGAAAATGAAATTAAGAAGATGATTTCAGAAGGTAACTACTCTGGTTTACAAGATATGGGAAAAGTGATCAAAGAAGCAAATACATTATTAGCAGGTCGTACTGATGGTAAAACAATCTCTGAAGTGGTAAAGAAAGTACTTTCTTGAGATAATATAAGTAGGCTGCGTAGTTCAACTGGATAGAATATCAGATTTCGGCTCTGAGGGTTGGGGGTTCGAATCCCTCCGCGGTCACGCTTAAAAGATAAAAAAATCCGCCTTGAATTTCAAGGCGGATTTTTTATTTGTTAAGTTTTACTACTAGCGAATTTGGATATTCATTCTTGATTTTTTGAGCAAAATTTTCAGCTTCAATTTTATTTTTGAAATTTCCAGCAATCAATTTATACTTAGGGTTAGTATAGATGATAGTAGCATCTGTATTAGGATATTTTGATTTGAATGTTTTATATGCTTGTTCTGTAGCTTCTTTATTGCCGAAAAATAGTTGTAAAGAATAATTTTTGTATACAGAAAAAGAATTGTTGCTGTTTTTCTTTTCGTGAAGTAGTTTTTCAAAATTTTTATCTTGAATGAGTTTAAATTTCGATTCTTGTGAAAAACTTTTTTCAGAATTTGTAATTGTTAAAATAAAGAAAAAAACAGCGGAAATGTTTCTTAAAATTATCATAATGTATATTGTTTCAGGCAAATGTAGTAAAAAAGTAACTGCTTAAAAGAGGTACTTATTTATTTAGAATAGATATAAATTGCAAAATAGGATAAAAAGCAGTTTTTAGACTGCTTGTTATGTTGTACTTTTGTCAGAGTTTATAAAGATTGTAATGTTGTGCTTTCATAGGAAAGTGTTAATGTTATTAAAATTAGTTGATAATTATTTTTTAACTATGAAAAAGGTGGAGAACCGTAGTATGTTTTCAAGGATTTTTTTCTTGTGTTTAGCGTTTTTGCTAGTTATGCCTTTGTCAGTGTCGGCTCAAGATGCTGCAAATGGTAAAGCATTGTTTAATTCTAATTGTGCGGCTTGTCACAAATTAGATGGTAATTCTACTGGACCTGCATTGAGGGGAGTAGCAGAGCGCCGTTCTGAAGAATGGTTGATTAAGTGGGTTAAGAATAGTTCTGCTTTAATCAAATCAGGAGATGCAGATGCGGTAAAGCTGTTTGAAGAGTGGAAAAAAGTGCCTATGACAGCCTTTCCTAATCTTAAAGATGAGGAAATTAAGGATATTATAGCGTATACTTCTACTGAAAAAGAACAGCCGAAAGCTGCGGTAAGTGCTACTCAATCGTCAAGTTCTGGTTCGGATAATGGTGTGTCAAATGTAGTGTTGTTGTCGGCATTAGTGATTGTTTTGGGTGTTTTGATTGTGATGTTGATGCTTGTAAGAAGGGTGTTGGCAAAAGTTGCTCAAAACAATGGATTGACTCTTAATGAAGAGAAGTCGATGACTATTTGGAAAGCATTTGTTAAAAATCAGTTTGCGGTAATCGTTTCGGTTATTTTGGCATTTTTGATTGGTGCTTATTTTATGTTTGGTTATATGATGCAAATTGGGGTGGATAAAGATTATCAACCAAT
>JBHBEQ010000175.1:0-6367 GCA_041785575.1 Flavobacterium sp. | reverse complement strand
CGATGTGCATTTGTATGTTTTGCACTCTGAAATTGGATATAATTTCTCGGGAACTCTTCATCAATTTCCTATAAACAAACAAAGAGGTTTAAAAAAAATCAAAAGCTATTTAGCCTTTAAAAAATCTATTCAAAAAGAGAAATTTGCTTTCATTGTTGATCATCGTCCTAGATTAAATCCAGCGATGGAAATTCTTTGGGGAAAATGGTTTTACAGAAATCAAAAAGTTTTCTATTACATACACTCCTCTGCATGGCATTATTTTTTATCCAAAAAAGCGTGGTTTAATCAATGGGTATATCGCGGTACATTTATTTCTGTTTCGGAAGAATTAACGCAAAAATTACACAATATATTCCCAGCTTTATCCATACAAACCATACCTAATTTCTTTCATATAGAAAAAAGCTATGCCAAAGTTTCTAAGGATTTTGTTGCTACTGTCGCTAGAATGGACAAGGCAAACACCAAACAAATAGATTTACTCATTGCGTGCTATGCCAAAAGTATTTTACCTTCAAAAGGCATTAAATTATTCATCATCGGAGAAGGCGAACGCCTAGAAGATTTTCGCAACTTAGTGAAAAAACTGCAACTTGAAAACTTAGTTGTTTTTACAGGTTTTGTGCAAGACCCTTATCCGTATATGGCAAGTGCAAAATACACCTTACTCACTAGTAAATACGAAGGCTTCGGTATGGTATTAGTAGAATCTTTAGCTGTTGGCACTCCTGTTATCTCTTTTAATTGTCCGACAGGGCCTTCGGAAATTATACAAAATAGAATCAACGGAATACTCGTTGAAAATCAAAACAAAGAAGCGCTAATAAAAGCGATGAACGAACTCATAGATTCGCAAAGTTTTCTAGAAAACCTCGAAGCTAATGCCAAGAAAAGTGTAGAAAAATATAGTAAAAAAGCCTTTATCAATCAATGGAAAAAAATGCTCTTATGAAAATACTCTACATTGCTTCGCACATTACCGACTCGGGAGGTGTTTCTCGAGTAGTGGCTCTCAAGGCAAACTACTTTGCTAAAACCCTACAACACCAAGTGTTTATTTTTTCTACTAATGATCAAAAAAACATCCCTTTTTTTCATTTCTCTGATAAAATACAATTCTATTTTTCTAAACATAAACACATTGGTTTGCACAATATATTATCGTTTAAAAACGAAATTAAAAACTACTGTTTAGAAATAAAACCAGATGTAATTTTTATGGTTGACAATGGAATAAAATCGCTATTGATAACCAACGACCTCTATAAAAATGCAAAAACTTTTTACGAACTTCACGCATCTAAGGAATACTTACGCAACCATTCCTACAAGGGACTAAAGAAATACTTAAACCGATTTCTTATCCAATCGCAACTTGGGAAATACAACAAAATCGTTTGTTTAAGCAATGAACAATTTTTGGATTTCATCCCATCATCCAAACAAATTGTCATTCCTAATCCATTGCCTTTTTCTTGCGAAAAGTCTTCGTCTTTAAACAACAAAAAAGCCATAGCTGTAGGGCGTATTATTCCTCTTAAAGGATATGATAGAATGTTGAAAATTTGGAAAAAAGTAATAGAAAAACACCCCGATTATACCTTAGAAATTTACGGAAAAGAATCCGCCGACTTTTCTATTACACCGCTAATCAAAAAACTGAAATTAGAATTGCACGTACGCATTTTTCCTGAAACTAATGATATAGAACAACGTTATCTACAAGCAGATTTCTTGCTACACACCTCCCATAGTGAATCTTTTGGAATGGTTTTTATCGAAGCAATGTCTTGTGGTATTCCGGTTGTGTGTTTTGAAACAGAATCCAATGCGATTGTAAAAAATCATTTTAATGGATTTCTCTCTACAAACGAAACAGATTTTGAGCAAAATGTAATATCTCTTATTGAAAATTTTCAACTCCTAAAATCCATGGCAGTAAATGCAAAAAAGTCTGTAATTTCTTTTCAACAAAAAAATATTATGAAACTTTGGAACCAACTTCTAAACAATTACTGATGAAAACACTCTTTACTATATTCACTATTTTAATACTATGTTTTTCATTGAAAACATTTGCGCAATCCGAGCAAACACTTTTTACGCTCATAGAAAGTAAAAAACTGCAACAATTGAAAATCAAAGCTAAGCAAAGTAGATTTTACCAACAAGTTGCCATTGATGAAGAGATGATTCTACACAACGATTTGGTAGAATACAATGCAGAAAACAGCAGTTTGGTGATTAAAGAATCTGGCTTTTACGAAATATTTGGCAGTTTTCATTTTAGTCCGAATACGAAACAACTAGATATACAACGCGCCGGTATCAATTTTATGTTTAGCAAATTGGCAAACGGAAAACTTGAAATTCTCGCATCCAAACGCCAAGTTTTTTACAGAGAAAACAGTATGTTTTTTACTAATGTAGAATTGGCTCCAACCATTGTAAAACTTGAGGCAGGCGATGTATTGATTATATGTGTAAGCTCTGGTTTGCTCGACAAAGACCTTTTCCACGCCAAGATAGAAACCACAGACAACACTCCATATAGCTACAAGTTTCAAATGATTAAAAGAACTATAAAAGATGAATAATCCATTTTTAAAAATATTCTTTTGGTTGTGTATTCCTCTGGTAGGATTTTCCCAAAAAAAATTGTTCTTTCAAGACAATAATGCACAGCAATTACAACTCACCGAAAACGCTCAACCTATAGAATTTAATTCCAATAAAACTATTGAAATAGATGAAAGTGGATACTATATCATCCAAACTGCTCTATATTTTAACTATACTTTGAAAGAGAATACCAAAACTTCAGACTTCATTGAACTTGCAATTGAATTACGAAAACAAGATGGTTCGTTGTTAGAAATTGCTTCTCAATCTTTAAGTAAAACCCAACGACAAGGATTTGCACAACTTCAAACACCTAAATCCATTTTTTATCTACAAAAAAACGAAAAAGTTTGTGTTTTTTTCCGAATCAAAAACGGACTCCAACTCTTAGAAAAAGCGCCATCAATCACAGCACCACCAAAACACTTGTACAATAAATTCTTACATATCGAACAACTATAATATGAAAAAAATACTTACTCTTCTGATGTTATTCATTTCGGTAGGTTTCTATTCTCAAGAATCGCAAGTATTTTACCTGCTTTCCAAAGGCGGTATCAGTTTACATCCAAAAACAGAAGATTGGCAACTGCTTCCTATTTATGAAGATGACATAAAAGTAAACAACATTGCAACACTTGAAGAAAACACCCTCACACTAAATAAAAGCGGATGGTATGCGATTAGCGGTTTTGTGAATGTAAATCCTGGAGGCACGCCTGTTTTGAAATCTGATTTCATCAACATGCGTTTATACTTAATCTATTCTACCGACAAATTTCAAACAATGCACATCATCTCCAGCCAATCGCAAACCTACAGATTTGGCAATCTAACAGTTTGCGACCAATTACAATTACCCGAACAATGGGTGTTTTTGCCCAAAGATGCCCAAATAAGATGGTATATACAACGCGAACCTCATAGTACACTCACGCTATATCCTCAAAATTCTTTTGAGCATATAGACCCTCCTACCGGCATGCAACACAGTATGGCTTTGAGAATTGTTTACATCAAATAAACAACTCCCTATCTTAAAGAAGCGAAGTCGAAGCCAAACATGAAAGAAACACCCTGTCAGACAGCTCAAAATATTTCTTAAAACCCACCTCGAGGATAGAAAATACATCTTCCAACAGATTGTAATCTCCCCCTTTGGGCGAAAGTCTTAATCTGGTAGATTGTAATCTCCCCCTTTGGGAGAAAGTCTTAATCTAGTAGATTGTAATCTCCCCCTTTGGGCGAAGGTCTTAATCTGGTAGATTGTAATCTCCCCCTTTGGGCGAAGGTCTTAATCTGGTAGATTGTAATCTCCTCCCTCGGGCGAAAGTCTTAATCTGGTAGATTGTAATCTCCCCCAGTTTATTTTTAATCATTTCTCACTTTTTCCAACACAAACCTTTAGATTTTATATGTTTTTTTTATGTTTTTGAGATAATTATTCATTTAAGCACTATTAAAAAAAAGCAATGTTCTACTGCACAACTTGGTTTTTTATTCTAAAAACTTTAATCAAAAAAATTATTTAAAAATATTCTAAATAACGCATTATATTTCTATCTTTGCAATCCAATGAAAGCATTCTTATGAAAAAAAATATCCGAAATTATCTAATTTTACTTTTGTTGCAATTTGCCACACCAATGGTTTTTGCACAGCAAGACACACTTAAAACGTCTGTAGAAGAAACCATATTTGAAGATTTAGTAATCACAGGTCAGCACAATCCACAGTCTATAAACAAATCTATATACGAAGTAAAAGTAATAAATAGAGAAATGATTGACCGCCTTGCAGGGAACAATCTCGCAGACGTTCTTAATCAAACGCTCAACATCAACATCACACCAAATTCTGGCACGGGAAAATCAAGTGTTGGAATGTTTGGATTGAGTGCTGCTTACTTTAAGATTTTAGTAGATAATGTTCCTCTAATCAACGATGAAGATTTTGGAAGTAGAGCCGACCTCACACAAATCAACTTAGACGACATAGAGCGTATAGAAATTGTGGAAGGCGCTATGGGTGTAGACTACGGAACAAATGCTATGGCAGGAGTAATCAATATCATCACCAAAAAGAGAATGAGCCACAAATGGTTAATTTCTCCTACGCTTCAAGAAGAAAGTATTGGAAAAGAATATAATTGGAACACCAAGGGGCGACACGTACAAACCTTAAAAGTTGCTCACCAATTTACAGATAAATTGTATTTTGAAACTACTTACAGCCGCAATGATTTCAAAGGTCATTGGAATGGAAGAAAAGGAGAAAAATACCTTGTAAACGACAGTCTTCGTGGATACGAATGGTTTCCGAAAACACAAAATGTAGCTAAAGGTACCCTCTCTTATCGAGGAGAGGACTATTCTGTTTATTTCAAAACGGAATATTTCAACGAACACACACATAATTACAACCAAGTTGTACATTTCGTAGAAAATCCACAAACGGCAATATCTCTACCTTATGCTATTGATAAGATTTTTCACACCGAGCGTTTTTACAATGTTTTAAACTCAAATGGTACGCTAAAAGATTGGTTCCGATTCGACGTTTCTCTATCGTTTCAAAAACAAACACGCGACTTAGAACAATACAAATATTTCATTCGTCAAGACAGAAAAGAAGACGTTGTGCGCAACGAATACGAAAGCAGAGGTGTATGGTATTCAAAAGGAATGTTTTCCAACTTCATAAAACACAAAAAAATAGATATGCAACTGGGGTATGAAGTGAGCGAAATCAATGGATTTACATCTGTTTTTGCCAACCAACTTCTCACAGCTCCTGTAAGCCGAAAAGTAGGTTCGTATGACTTCTTTGGTTCTACAGAATTCAATTTAGCAGATAGCTTTTCGTTGCGTACAGGCTATCGTTGGATTACCTCAAATATGTTCGATTCTCAACACCAATATTCTATAAGTGCCAAATATGTATTTCCAAAACAATACGAACTTCGAGCAATTATTGGTAACTCTGTACGCTTACCTAGTTTTGACGAATTGTTTACCTATTTTGTTGATGTTAATCACAGCATCAGAGGTAATCTCGATTTGCAACCTGAAAAAGGATTTTCTGCCTTTTTGCACTTCAAGAAAGTATACGAATGGGACGAAATTACCTACAATACCAAAATTTCTGTGGGCATGCTAAATGTTGACAACCGCATCGATTTAATGACAGTAAACACCACTCCTCTAGAGTATCAATACATCAACGCCAACCAATATAGAAACCACTCCTTTGCTTATACTTCCGATTTCTCGTACAAGCAATTACAAGTCAACTTGGGGTTGATTTACAACGGTACAGCACTATCGCTTACTCCAGAAGAAAAAGCAAATGATTTCTTCTATGCATTCAACACCAACCTAAACATTGCTTATACTCTACCAAAATACGGCACTACTTTCTCCATTTTCTATAAATACAATGGTGCTTTTGAACAATATAGACAAGAGACAGACCCGGTAACACGAGAAAATAAAATCATCAAAGGTCGCATAGACCCAATTCAATGGATGGACGCTACTGTTCGCAAGAATTTCTACAACGACCGATTGGAAATAACTCTTGGTGTACGCAACATCTTCGATATCACCAGTATCAGAAATACCACTCAAGCCGCTACGGCTCATACTTCAGCATCTACAAGTATGCTTATGGGATACGGAAGGTCTTATTTTGCAAAAGTGATTTACAAATTTAAAATTTAACCTTATGAAAAATATTATTT
>JBHBEQ010000174.1:0-3071 GCA_041785575.1 Flavobacterium sp. | reverse complement strand
CTGATTTAGTCCTGTAAGTGCGTTAAAAATAGAGGTTTTTCCTACATTTGGATTACCTACAAGAGCTACTTTTATCGTGTTTTCCATCGTGTGTTTTTTTCTCTACAATAATTCTACCGAAATGAGTTGAGCCAACTCTCTCCTAACACTAAGATTTGTATCGTTTATTTTTATAAATATCGGATCATTCAACGGTGCAATGTGCAATATTTCTATTTCACTTTCCAGCGTACACCCCAAGTCAACAAGTTTTAGCGGTATTTCATCGTCCATCTCTACAATTTTCGCTTTTTGACCTCTTTTCATTTGATTGAGTGTCATTGTTTCTTTATCCTTTTTCATACATGTATAATGGTTATTGTTCTCTAAGCCATTGAATATCCTCAAGTAATTGTTGCATATTCAACGATTCATCAGAAGGTTTGTCTAAATTCGTTCCGTCGTAAAAACCTCTGATTCTTCCTTTTTTGTCTACCAAAACAAAGTTTTCTGTATGCACCATATCATACATTTCTTCAGGCTTTCCAGTTTTCACAGCTAAAAACGATTTTCTAGCCAAATAGTAAATCTCCTTCTTATCTCCTGTAAGCATATTCCACTTTTCATCAATCACACCTTTTTCTTTAGCATATTTATGTAAAACTTCTGGAGTATCTATATCAGGAGTAACGGAAAAAGACACCAGTTTTACATCTGGCATATCTTTTATTTTTTCTTGAAGCCAAACCATATTATCTGTCATTATAGGACAAATTGTAGGACAAGTAGTGAAGAAAAAATCTGCAACATATATCACATCCTTATAATCTTCTTGTGTGATGGTTTTTCCATTTTGATTTACAAAAGAAAAATTTGCAATCTTATGGAGTTGTTTATTGTTTTGATGCTGCACCAAAGTATCTACCAACTCTGGGTTCACCATCGCTGGCGTGTATATTGGCAATTGTTTAGTTGGTTTTAAAGCTTGATAAAACAATGTCAATGCAACACACGACAATAAGAAAAAAAACAGAAAAAAATAACGATAGCGATAAAGCAATTCTTTCATACTCTCAAAAATTTAATTCACTAAAACGCTACTTTATACCACAAATATAGCTGCAAAAAAGTACTATTGTCAATGGCAATTCATTTGCTGAAATAAAACAAAAACACTTGCTATCCTTAGAAATATTTGCATACAAAATAAGCGGTACAATTTAACGAAATTTATACAGAGAAAAAAAATTACTTTTGAACACATTTGTCTAAAAATAACTTTGAAAATCACACTCTTTGAATTAGAAAATAGTTACAAAAAAACAAAATTATACTACCTTTGTAAAAATTCAACAAAATATGTACAGAAGTCATCATTGTGGCGAATTGAGATTAGCCGATGTTAATAAAGAAGTTACCCTAGCAGGTTGGGTACAAAAAACTCGTGATAAAGGTTTTATGGTTTGGGTAGATTTACGTGATAGATACGGAATCACTCAATTGATTTTTGATGAAGAACGCACTCTTCCAGAGGTTATGGAAAAAGCAAAATCTCTAGGACGCGAATTTGTAATTCAAATTAAAGGAGTGGTAATCGAACGCGAATCAAAAAACAATAACATTGAAACTGGAGAAATTGAAGTATTGGTAAAAGAGTTAATCCTACTCAATGAATCACAACTTCCTCCATTTACCATTGAAGACGAAACAGATGGTGGAGAAGATATACGAATGAAATATCGCTATCTTGATATTCGACGCAATCCGGTAAAAAACAGTCTTCTTTTCCGTCATAAAATTGCTCAAGAAGTTCGCAACTACCTTTCTAATTTAGATTTTTGTGAAGTAGAAACTCCTTACTTAATTAAATCTACACCTGAAGGAGCTAGAGATTTTATCGTTCCTTCACGAATGAATCCTGGTCAATTCTATGCATTACCACAATCTCCTCAAACTTTCAAACAATTATTGATGGTTGGAGGATTAGATAAATATTTCCAAATTGTAAAATGTTTCCGCGACGAGGATCTTCGTGCAGACAGACAGCCGGAATTTACACAAATCGATTGCGAAATGTCGTTTATCGAACAAGAAGATATCTTGAATGTTTTTGAAGGCCTTACTAGACATTTATTGAAAAAAATACACAATCTTGAAATTGAAAAATTTCCAAGAATGACTTACGACGAAGCTATGCGTACGTATGGAAACGACAAACCAGACATTCGCTTCGGAATGAAGTTCGGTGAATTAAACGCTGTGGCTCAACACAAAGATTTTGCAGTCTTTAACAACGCTGAATTAGTCGTAGGAATTGCCGTACCTGGAATCGCATCTTATTCTCGCAAAGAAATTGACGCGTTAATTGATTGGGTAAAACGTCCGCAAATAGGTGCATCAGGAATGGTTTATGTAAAGTGTGAACCAAACGGACAATACAAATCATCTGTGGATAAATTCTACGACCAAGAAGACCTTGCAAAATGGGCTGAGGCTACAAACGCTAAAGAAGATGATTTAATCTTAATTCTTTCAGGACCTGCTAATAAAACCAGAGCACAATTATCTGCTTTGAGAATGGAACTCGGAAATCGCTTAGGATTGAGAAAACCAAACGAATTTGCACCTCTTTGGGTTGTTGACTTCCCTCTTTTAGAATGGGATGAAGAGAGCCAACGTTTCCACGCAATGCACCACCCTTTCACTTCTCCTAAAAAAGAAGATATACACTTACTAGATACAGATCCTGGTAAAGTTCGTGCAAATGCATACGATTTGGTATTAAACGGAAACGAAATTGGTGGAGGTTCTATTCGTATTCACGACAAAGAAACTCAATCTCTTATGTTTAAACACCTTGGATTTACAGCTGAACAAGCTCAAGAACAATTCGGATTCTTACTAAACGCTTTCCAATACGGAGCACCACCTCACGGAGGACTTGCATTCGGACTTGACAGATTGGTAGCTATACTTGCAGGACAAGAAACTATTAGAGACTTCATTGCATTCCCTAAAAATAATTCGGGTAGAGATGTAATGATAGATGCTCCATCTGCTGTAGATAAAACTCAATTAGACGAACTTTATAT
>JBHBEQ010000173.1:0-7916 GCA_041785575.1 Flavobacterium sp. | reverse complement strand
GCCGCTTCCATCCCTCACGCAAAACAGAAGAAATAAAACGTTTGCTTGAAGCAATTATAGAAAAAATGAAATTCCTTCTAATAGCAACCAAGCATACTAAGTCATCAGAATTATAAATATATACAAAGCCTTTGATGGAATATGAGATAAATACAACACTTTTTTTATATTTGCATAAACATTTTTGTTATGCTAAAACTCAACGTTAAAAACGAGACTTCGCGTCTAAAAGCAGTAATATTGGGAACCGCAGTAAGTAACGGACCTACCCCAACCGCAGAAGAAGCCTATGATCCAAAATCTTTAGAGCACATCCTCGCAGGAACCTATCCTGTAGAAGAAGATATGGTAAAAGAAATGGAGGCTTTTAATAAAGTGTTCGAAAAATATGGTGTAAAAGTATATCGCCCCGAACTTATAGAAAACTATAATCAAATATTCTCTAGAGATATCGGATTTGTTATTGAAGACGTGTTTGTAAAAGCAAATATTCTACCCGATAGAGAAAGAGAATTAGGAGCGATACAATACGTTATAGACCAAATGGACCCAACGAAAGTAGTTCGTCCACCAGAAGAAGTGCACATAGAAGGAGGAGATGTAATGCCATGGAACGACTATATTTTTATAGGAACATACAAAGGAAGCGACTATAAAGACTACATCACTGCACGTACCAATATGGCAGGAGTAGAGTATATTCGTTCGCTTTTCCCAAACAAAATTGTAAAAGAATTCGATTTGGTAAAATCGAAATTAGAACCAAGAGATAACGCCTTGCATTTAGACTGTTGTTTTCAACCAGTAGGAAAAGACAAGGGAATTATTTACAAATCAGGTTTCCGCGAAGAGGCTGATTATATGTTTTTGGTAAATCTTTTTGGAAAAGAAAACCTATTTCACATCGAAAGAGAAGAAATGTATCACATGAATTCAAATGTGTTTTCTATCGATACAAACGTGGTAGTTTCAGAAAAGAATTTCACAAGACTTAACCAGTGGTTGAGAGATAAAGGATTTACCGTAGAAGAAATTCCTTATGCAGAAATTGCCAAACAAGAAGGCTTGTTGAGATGTTCAACATTGCCATTGATAAGAGAATAAATAGGAAAAACACCTAAACAAATTTAGAACAAGAAAATTATGAGCCAACAAGCAGCAAATACCGTAATGATGATTCGTCCAGTACAATTCCGTATGAACGAACAAACTGCGGTAAACAATTATTACCAAAAAAAATTAGAAGGCCTTACACCAGAAAACGTAAACACAAGAGCACAGCAAGAATTTGATGGATTCGTAGAGCGTTTGCGTTCGGTAGGAGTAAATGTAGTAGTGATAGACGATACAACAGATACCGATACACCAGATAGTATTTTCCCAAACAATTGGATTTCTTTTCACGAAAATGGCGATGTAATTCTATATCCAATGTTTGCAGAAAACCGTCGTTTAGAACGAAGAGAAGACGTTTTTGAAATATTAGAAAACGAAGGTTTTAAGATAAATGACGAGATTACAGATTATACTTCAGCAGAAGAAGATGGCGTGTTTTTGGAAGGTACTGGAAGTATGATTCTAGACCGTGAAAATGGAAAAGTGTATGCTGCTTTGTCTCCTCGTGCAGATGAAGAATTGGTTATCGAATTTTGCGAAGATAACGATATGCATCCCGTGATTTTCGAAGCATATCAAACCGTAAACGGCGAGCGTTTGCCTATTTATCACACGAATGTAATGATGAGTGTAGCCGAAACTTTTGCCATCCTTTGTGCTGATAGCATCGATGATAAGCAAGAGCGAAAAATGGTAATCAACTCCTTAAAAGAAGATGGAAAAGAAGTGATTTTAATCACCGAAGAACAAGTAAATCACTTTGCAGGAAATATGCTACAAGTTGAAGGAAAAGACCAACAGCTTTATATGGTAATGAGTACTCAAGCATACGAAATACTTACAGATGCACAGATAAAAGCGATAGAGAAACACTGTGCTATTTTACACGCACCTCTTTATACGATAGAAGCCTGTGGAGGTGGTAGTGCGAGATGTATGTTGGCTGAGGTTTTTCTACCAAAACAACAATAAATGTAAAGAGGCTACCTTTTAGGTAGCCTTTTATATTGTCTAAACAATGTTTTAGATGACAAAAATACTATTGACGTAAAATCAAATGTACCGTATGACATTTGAAATAAAATACACCAGTAATGAAAAAATATCTTTTGAGTTTGGTTCTTTTAGGAACGTATTCGTTAAATGCTCAAACGGTAGGAGAAACTATCGAAAAATTGGGAAAAAGTGCAGATATTAACCTCTATTTGAGAAGTTCCCTCGAAATGCATAGTAATGAAAGTGTTGCAAACGGTATTAAAGTAAATGAAGCACGCCTTGAAATAATGGGTGATGCTACAGAAAACCTAAGCTATCGTTTTCGTGCGAGAATGAACCGCACCGTTGCTGCTGGAACGCAAGACAACGTGCCTTCTTCTATAGATTACGCGTACATCACCTACAAGTTTGGCGAGGAAAAAAAATGGAGTGTTACCATAGGAAAACAAATGAACAACATCGGTAGCTGGGAATTTCGAGACAATCCTACCTTTGATTATCAATATTCACATTTTGTAACCAAACAGCAAAATCTTTTCCCTGTTGGTTTGCAAGTGTCTTATAATGTAAATCCGAAATACAGTCTTCATTTGCAGGCTTTTAATACGGTGAACGATGCTTTTAGTACCATTTATACAAAAACTTCGTATGATACTAATGGTTTAGAAGCAAGTAAAACACCATTTGGATTGAACCTTACGTGGATAGGAAAAATGTTTGAAGACAAATTCCAAACCATCTATACCTTGACTACCTCTCAAGTAGCTAAGGGAGAAAGTAACTTTCAGGTTTCTTTGGGAAACAAGGTGGTTTTGGATAAATTCACAGGGGTGGTAGATATTACGCATACCAATATGGCGGTAGATTATGTGAATATGATTTCGCCATCAATTAACGGGTATTATCTGGCTCAAAATCCTAACTATGTCAGTGTGTATGCACAAGATTTGGTATTTCAGACTTTGGGGTTTAGGTTTAGTTATGCCGTAATGCCTAATTGGTTTATTACAGCGAAAACAGTTTTTGAACGCATCGAAGATAAAAATAATCTGAACTTAGGAAAAAATCTCTCTACCAATAATGTGAATTATTTAGGATTGGAGTTTAAGCCGTTTGACAATCAAGATTTCAAACTCTTTGGGTATTATGCACAATTTCATACGAAGTACAATGAAAATTTCAGAGCTTATACTCCCAATTTTCAAAACAATATAGTAGCCATTGGGGCGCTTTGGTATTTGAATGTGTTGTAGTGTGAAATGAAATAATAAACCCAAATTACGCAGTAGGTATTATACAATACTTTCGTACAATTATAGAAAATCAATTGTTTGTAACTACTCAAGAATAGACTTTGATGTGTTAGATGATGTGCAGTCGAAGGCTAAAGTGAATTGACACCTTTTCAGAAGATAGTAAACAATACATCTAAAAAGGTATGTAGAATAAAATAGATATAAAAAATAGGCTGTCCAACTTTTTGGACAGCCTATTTTGTTACGAGATATATGGATTTTTAGAAAATAAACTTAGCAGATAGTCCTATAAAAGTACCTCTTTTGTATGTAAGAGCATTTACGTGACCATTGGCATTTTCTTGAACTCTTCTAAACTCAGGGTTTAACAGGTTTTTTGCTGTAAAATCGATACCAAAGTTTTTGTGGAGTTTCGTTTTAAGAATAAAATCCAAGCTACCGATACCTTTGTCAACTAAGTTACCTTTACCTTCTACACCAAGAGCGTATAGTCTGTCAGAGTTGTAAGCATAAGATAAAGTCGCCATAAGGTTTTTGTGGTTTTGCCAGTTTTTCTGATAAGAGATGTCAGCATTAAGTAATAAGTCTGCAGCTCCAGTAAATCCAGCTTTATCATCTGTTAGGTTGGTGTTGTATTTAGTTTCTCTTTTTACTTTCTCAGAATCTAAGTCTTGAGTAGTTTTAAGATAAGAAACATTCATACCTGCAGATATTTTTTCAGTATTTTCTTCTCCAAAAGTGAATAAATTTTTCTTGATTTCAAATTCTGCTCCGTAGGCATATCCTTTGTCTCCAGTATTGATAAAAGAAATATCGTTTGTTGAAGAAGCTAATGTAATTTCGTTAATTGGGTCTTTAATGTATTTACCAAAAGCAGTTACCGAAATTACTTCATCTTTTTGTGGGAACATTTCCCATTTCAAGTCCACATTGTAGTTTTGTGATGGGTACAATGAAGGGTTACCAATTTTGATTTCTGTTACATCTTCGTAGATAAACAATGCTCTTTCTTTAAACTGTGGAAGAGTATATGTTTTACTTGCAGCTAATCTAAGGTTTTGCGAAGGAGCAAGTTCGTATTTCAAAATAAGGTTTGGTAAAAATTCGTTTCTTTCAAAAGTGTTTTTGCCACCTTCAGCATCAAGTTGGGTTCTCCAATCCACTGTTTGCGAGATTTTCTCGAAACGCAAACCAACGATTGTACTCAAACGTTCGGATAATCTATATTCTAGATTAGCGAATGCAGCATTGATGTTTTGTTCACCATTATATGTTTGAGGAGTCATACCAGCAAAAGATTCTATTTTAAACCAGTTGTTGGCATAGTTTTGTTGGTTGAAGAATAAATCTAATTGATCAGGATTTACAGCTTGAGTCAATTCGTTACCATTTATTCTAAAGTTAAATTGAATAGCTTCGAAAGCGCGTTTTTTCATTCTACCATTATATCCTAATGTAATTTTTCCTCTTGCTTCGTCGTATTCGTTAAGTCCTAATTTATACGAAAGAGCTAAGTTTGCTGCTAATTCGTCTTCATTAAGGTTTTGGTAGTATCTGTGGTTGTCTGTAATTGTGTATTGAGCAAGGTTGTAAACGCCATTTCGTAAAATCATTTTGTTTTGCATACGATCTGGCATATCGCTTTTGATGTTGTTGTAAGACAATCCCCAATCAAAGTTTGTTCTTTTGTTTAATTTGTGGTTACCAAGCAATTGGTTGATAAGAAGTGTATTTTGCACAAAAGTTCCTCTTTGTACACGAGCATTTTCTTCATCTCCAAGATCTCTGTCGTATCCAGTATAGATATCTCTAGAAAGGTCAGACGAGTTGATGTATAAGAAGTTGTATCCAATTTTGTGGTCGTGGTTGAAGTGGTAGTTTGCATTAAACATACCAGTAGTATTTGTACTGTAGTTGTGTTTTTCCTGTTGGAATGATTTTAAACGTGCACCTTGAGCACTCATGCTTTGGTTAAGACCTTCTCTGTATTGGTATCCGTTGTCGAAGTTAATTGTAGCAAATAAATTTAGCTTACGACCATTTTCCCAAGTATAAGATTTACCTACATTTACACCAAATGAAGCTCCTAGAGGGAATGCAGTTTTAGGTGAAAGGCTGTTTTGGAATCTATATCCCGTAAGTGGGTTTTCAGGCATTTTGTGACTAGCGTGTCCGAAATATGTAGAACCTTGAGGTAATGCAAATCCATCTTTTTGAATAGCATTCGTGTTGATTTTTGAACCAATTTTAATTTCAAATAAACTTTCTTTGTTAAAGTCTTTAGAGAAGATATCTACTGTTCCACCACCGAAGTCACCAGAAGAGCGTGTGTTGAATACTTTGTCGATAGAAATGTATTCAATAATATCTGTAGAGAAAAGCTCTAAATTGATGTTTTTCTTTTCAGGGTCATTAGAAGGAATTGGTAAACCGTTTAAATATGTAGCGTTGTAACGGTCGCCAAGTCCGCGAACAAAAACATTACTACTACCTTCTTGTTTAGCAATACCTGTTGTTTTAGCAACCGCTGTTGCAGCATCGCCAACACCTTTTTTACTTAATTCTTCAGCTCCAATATTTTGCTTGATTTCTACAGATCTTTGTTGTTGTTGTAACAAGTATGATTCGTTAGATTTGTTCTTGTTAACAGTAATAACTACCTGATCTATTTCATTGTCTTCAGGCTCAAGTGCGAATGCTAAGGAGTCTTGAAAAGAACCTCCTGTAAATACTTCTTTTGAATAATATCCGAGATAAGAAGCAACGAGAGTGATGTTGTCGTTTGCATTGTCGCAAGTTAGCTCAAAGTTACCGTTCTCATCTGTTTCAATAGCACAGTCGGTTTCTTTTACGTAAACTGTAGCGAATGATAAAGGAGATTGGTCTGTAGAATCATAGACCTTTCCTTTGAAAGTTTGTTTTGATTGTGCAAAAGCTACACAATTCAAAAGTAAAGTAATAATAAGATACTTCAGTTTCATTACAAATGTTCTTAAATAATTTTCGGCAAAGTAATCGTGTGTATGTTACCTGAATATTACCTGAACTTTAATTAATTGTTATTTTAATGTAACCTCAATGTTAAGTAAGTGTAGAGATTTGGTAAAGTTTGAAAGAGTAGATTTCTTGGTTAAGAGTAGAGTAGAAGCTAAGTGTTGGATTAATTTTATTCTAATTTTATGGAATCTTTTCTACTTTCTATTGTAACACTTCCTTAATAAAGGAAACTTTGAAATTTGAAAAACAACAAAAAAAACCAAACACTCGTTTTGAGTATTTGGTTTTGTGAAAAGGTACTTGTAAAAATAATTATTTTTTGTGAAGCTCAAGTTTTTCAGCGAAATAATCACAAAAGTCTTTCATGGTGTCAACCATTTTGGTTTCATTTGTAGCTCTGCCGAATGTGTCAGCCATTGCGACTAAAGTTTGGTGGAAAAACTTTTTCATTTCGTCAACGGGCATATCTTTAGTCCATAAATCAATGCGCAATGTTTCTTGTGATCTACTGTCCCAAACTGAGAGTAACATAGCTTTTGAAGGTTCGTTTTCTACGCCACCATCTAAAGCCGTCCAGTGTAGAGCTTCCGGAATTTTATTTTCGTCTAAGGTAACGTTGATTTTAATTTCAGACTGATGCATGAATAATTTTATTTTTTAGGTTTGTATTTAGATTTTTCGAATATTTCTTTGTAGTCTTTCATAAAGAGCTCCTGCAAAGATATGTCATTATTTTTCATATACGAACGAACAATTTGCCAACCGAGCCATACGCCAACACTTCCAGGCGATTCAGCATCTAGTTCTAAATAGAATTTAGAAAAAGGAGCTTTTTGAATAAATCTACCATTGAGTTTTGGGTCGGTGTCATATAATAATTTAGATTCTACAAAATATTTCCACATTTCCACTTCGTTTGCTTCACACCATTTGATTTGTTGGTCTGTGTATCCTATTTTTAAAGCATCTGAAATTTCAGGAAGTAAGAAGTCTTTAGCATACATTATTTTTCCGCCAACAATCATTTGAGAAAGCAATGTTCTATCAGGTGCAGTTATGGGTTGTTGTTCTATAAAACGTTCTGCAAGATCCGAAACAATTTTATTAGGTTCGAAATCTATTAAAGTATAGCTGTCAAAATCTTGGTAAAAACGATGTGATTTTCCTAAGTAAGTGTCTAAGGAAATCAATGCTAGTGTGTCGGTGTATATGCTTCGAGTTTGGGTGTCAACTTCCGAAATTAGTCCAATTACTTTTCCAGGATTTTGTTTAGGAAAGTAGTATTTGATATGTTGAAAAAGTAATTTTAGATCCTTTTCTAGTTTTTTTGTATCTTGAAATTGTTTTGCTGTTTCTTGAGCAATCTCTCTAAATAAAGTGTCTTTGCGTTTGTTTAGCCAAGTGCTATCTGCAATAGTTGAAGGGAATAAATAAGGGTATTTTTTCTTCAAATTGCCAAATTCATTTTCAGGAATCTCCATGTATTCCTTATCAAATCGGATAAGTTCTACTGAAACAGGTATTTCTAAAACCTCATTAGATATTTTTTTT
>JBHBEQ010000172.1:0-12069 GCA_041785575.1 Flavobacterium sp. | reverse complement strand
ATGTAGGATAACTTCTTGAATATCCAGCTAACATCGCATCTGCTTCGCCTTCGTTTATCATCATCGAAGCAAAGTACGTACGATCTCTCATGAGCTTTTGTGCATCAATTAAGGTAACACCACGACGTTTTCTTGTTTCCCAATATTTATTAGCAAAATAATTTCTTTTTTCTTTCATTTCTTCCAATCGAGGGTCGATAATTGGCACATCTGCATCAAAGCCAATTTCTTCTTTCAATTCTAAGATAATTTCTTTATTTCCTAATAAAATAGGGAAAGCCATTCCGTCTTCATAAGCAATTTGAGCAGCTTTCAACACATTGAGTTGGTCTGCTTCTGTATAAATTACTTTTTTAGGATTAGTCTTAGCTCTATTGATAAGTAATCGAAGTAATTTGTTGTCGTTTCCTAAACGTTCTGCTAATTCATCTCTGTATTTATCCCAATCTGTAATTGGGTCAGTAGCTACTCCAGAATCCATTGCTGCTTTAGCAATTGCTGGTGGAATTTCTGTTATCAATCGCGGATCGAATGGTTTAGGTAGAATATAATCTTTTCCAAAAACCAATTTTTTCTCTCCGTAAGCAATATTTACTTGCTCTGGCACAGATTCTTTTGCGAGTTTTGCCAAGGCATAAACTGCAGCCATTTTCATTTCCTCATTGATTTTTGTAGCTCTAACGTCTAAAGCACCTCTGAAGATAAATGGGAATCCAAGAACGTTGTTAACTTGATTGGGTTTATCCGAACGTCCTGTTGCCATAATTACATCTTCTCTTGTTGCTACTGCTACTTCATAATCAATTTCTGGATTTGGATTTGCCATAGCAAAAACTACTGGATTTTCATTCATCGTTAGTAGCATTTCTGGAGATAATACATTTGGTGCAGAAAGCCCTAGAAACACATCACTTCCTTTCACTGCTTCTGCCATTGTCATTCCTTCTATGTCTTTTGCATACTGACGTTGAATATCTAATAAATCCGTTCTATTGTTGTGTAAAACACCATCTTTATCAAACATAATGATGTTTTCTACCTTTACACCGAGTTGTAAATATAAGTTAGAACAAGCTAATGCCGCCGAACCAGCTCCTGAAACAACAATTTTCACTTCATCGATTTTCTTTCCAGCAATTTCTAATGCATTTAATAAAGCCGCTGCAGAAATTATAGCAGTTCCGTGTTGATCATCATGCATCACAGGAATATCTAATTCTTCTTTAAGTCTTCTCTCTATTTCAAAAGACTCAGGTGCTTTTATATCTTCAAGATTAATTCCCCCAAAAGTAGGAGCTATTCTCTTAACTGTTTCTACGAAGGTATCTATATCTTTTGAATCTACTTCTATATCGAAAACATCTATATCTGCAAAAATCTTAAACAACAACCCTTTTCCTTCCATTACAGGTTTAGACGCTTCTGGTCCTATATCTCCTAATCCCAACACGGCTGTTCCGTTTGAAATTACAGCTACTAAATTACCTTTTGAAGTGTATTTATATACATTGTTTACGTCTTTTGCAATCTCAAGACAAGGTTCCGCCACCCCTGGAGAATACGCTAACGACAAATCGCGTTGTGTAGATGTTGATTTTGTAGGTACTATTGCTATTTTACCAGGTTTTGGTTTTGCGTGATATAGTAATGCTTCTCTTCTTTTTGAATCTTTATGCATAATATGTTTTTCGTTATTTACTGTCTTTTTGTACAAAATTAGCAACTTTTTAATTATATCCTACTGCTATTTATACATACTTAATTGTTTATACTTATTTCTCAAGCTCTTCTTGTGCTAACTCCCATTCCATCATCGAATCGTCTAGGTCTTTTTTTAATTTTTCGTAATTTTTGAAGAAGTTAGCATCATTCATTAATTTTTCGTAATTCTCAGCCAATTCTAAATCAGCATCTGCTATTTGTTTTTCGAGTTGAGTAATATTTTTCTCTAATTTGGATATTTTGTTTAACAAAGCCTTTTGTTGCCTTTGTTCTTCATAGTTCAATGATTTTTTTTCTTCACTTTTTACTGTTTCAGGATTTTTCTTTGAACTTCCTTCGGCTTCAAAATCACGCATATTTTGCACTTTTCGTTGTTCCAAGAAAAAATTAATATCTCCAAGATATTCTTTTATATTTCCATCTTTAAATTCATAGGTTTTATCCGACATCCCTTGTAAGAAATCTCGATCGTGAGAAACCAATAGTAATGTTCCTTCAAATTGTTGAAGAGCAGTTTTCAAGACGTTTTTCGATTGAATATCTAAATGGTTTGTAGGTTCGTCCATCAACAACACATTGATAGGTTTCAACAGCATCAAACACAGCGCTAATCTATTTCTTTCACCTCCTGACAATACTTTTACTTTTTTATCTACATCATCTCCTCTAAACAAAAAAGCTCCAAGCATATCTCGTACTTTTACTCTATTGCTATCTGTTGCAGCGTCGAGCATTGTATCTAAAATTGTTTTTTCGCCATCTAAATATTCTGACTGATTTTGTGCAAAATAACCAATCTGAACGTTGTGACCTAATTTAATTGTTCCTTCGTAGTCAAACTCATTTACAATAGCTTTGATCAATGTAGATTTTCCTTGTCCATTTTGTCCAACAAATGCTATTTTGCTTCCTCTATCTATTAGTAAATTGATATCTTTAAGCACATTCTTATCACCAAAAGATTTACTTAAATGTTCGATTTCTAAAACAACTTTACCTGGTTGAACAGACACCGGAAAAGAGATATTCATCACAGAATGATCTTCTTCATCTACCTCAATTCTTTCGATTTTGTCTAATTTCTTAATGAGTGATTGCGCCATAGAAGCTTTTGTAGCTTTAGCTCTAAACTTTTCTATCAGCTTTTCTGTTTCCTCGATTTTCTTTGTTTGATTTCGTTGAGCTGCAAGTTGAATTTCACGCATTTCTTTTCTCAACTCAAGAAACTGCGTATATGGTTTATTGTAATCGTAAATTTTCCCTAAGGATATTTCGATTGTTCTATTAGTCACATTATCTAGAAAAGTGCGATCATGCGAAACCAAGACAACTACCCCTGGAAAAAGTTTTAGAAATTGTTCCAACCATAAGATACTTTCAATATCCAAATGGTTTGCAGGTTCGTCTAAAAGTAAAATATCATTATTTTGCAACAATAATTTTGCTAATTCTATTCGCATACGCCAACCACCTGAAAAAGTATCCGTTTTTCGGTGAAAATCATCGCGTGTAAATCCAAGTCCAATTAAAACTTTTTCAGTTTCCCCAGCGTATTGATAACCACCTAAAACATCAAATTGATGGTTATATTTACTGAGTAAATCAATTAAATCAGCATAAGATTCCGACTCGTAATCTGCGCGTTCACTTAATTGTACATTTATTTCCGCAATCTTCCTTTCTAAATGTTTTATTTCTTCAAACGCTTCGTATGCCTCCTCTAGTACAGTTCGCCCATGAACAAAGTCGATATCTTGTTTTAAAAAACCAATTTTAATCTCTTTTTCTGTAGCAATACTTCCTGAATCTGGCGCTAATTCTTTTGCGATAATCTTCAACAAAGTAGATTTTCCTGCTCCATTCTTTCCTATAAGTCCTACTCTATCGCCAGCACTTAGCTTGAATGTTATATTTTCAAACAAGTAATCTCCAGAAAAGGAAACGGATAAATTATGTATATTAAGCATCTTAAATTTTATTTTGTTTTTTGTAATATCTATTAATATTCCATTCGTTATCTATAAAATGTTGACTTGTAATAGAGAGCAACAATTCATTTGCTAAGAATGGAGCTAACAATACACCTCTTGTACCTAAACCGTTGAGTAAATGAAGATTTTTATGCATATAATGAGTTCCAATCAAAGGTCGTCTATCTTTCACTGTAGGACGAACACCTGCTAAATGCTCTACTATTTTAAAATCACACGTAATCAAATCACGAAGATTATTAATTAATTCTTCTTTAGCCTCTTCAGTAGGAACATCAGTTTTATCATTCCAATCATAGGTTGCTCCGACTTTGTACAAGTCTCCACGAAATGGCAATATAAAAATATTGGATTTTACTATTTTATCTAATTTCAAATCTGGTATTCGCACTAGTAATAACTCCCCTTTTGTTCCATCTAAAGGAAAATCATTAAAAAATGGATTGTTTTGCAATGAAAATCCTTCTGCAAAGACGATATTTTTAGCTTTTATATCTTCATATGTAACATTATCTTCTTCTAAAGTCATTTTAGAATAATTAAAAGTACTTTGTATAAAACAATTATTACTTTGAAGATGTTTTCTGTATAGTTGCAAAAATTTAGCGACATCTAAATAACCTGTTTCATATACTTCTCCAAAACCGAATGGTGAAGGTATATTTGGTATTTTAGAAAAATGTAGCGTATTGTTAAAATAAGAAGAAAGATTAGGTTTATCGCAAGCAACAAACCAATTATTTTGTTCTTCAACAGAAGCAAATTTTCGATAAATAGGTAATTCAAACAACAACTTCTCTCCAAGTTCTTGTTCTAAAGATTTGTAAAAAGGTAGTGCAATATTCAATTGTTCTTCTGCCATCCAAATTGGTGTGAATCGCTTTAGTACAACAGGATTATACATACCTCCTGCCACCAAAGACGAAGAACGAACATTATTGTCGTAAATAACAAACGACAAATTATTTTGTTGGCAATATCTGGCAAAACACAATCCAGCTAAACCTGCACCAACAATAATAAAATCAACATTTTTCATAAAAAAAACTCTTATCACAAAGATAAGAGTTTTTAATGATTTATTATAAATTGACTAATAGTTCCACATATCACTTTCGATATCGCGTATACTTTCTTTAATGCGTTCAGCTTCTAATAGTTGGAAGATTGCATTTTCTCCTACTAATCCAGAAATATCTTCATCATAAATATTATCTGTTTTATAGATTACTGAATTAAATCTTCTTGCATTAAATAAGTAATCAAAATTAGATCTCATACGCTCATTTCTTTCATTGAAAGCATAGTTTTGAAACAATACGTTACGAGCATCTGGGAAGAAAATCCAAAACAACTCTACATAGTTTTGTTGTTCTTTCCCTTTAGTATTGATATCTACAACTATTGGAGCTATACCTAATAAACGATATTTCATTTCTCCTGACTTACGATCAAAATACCAAACACCTTTGATTCGATATTCAATTACATCAGATGAAGTTAGTTCGTTTTCAATAATATACTGAGAATCTAATTTTTCACCATACAAAAGTTGATCATAACCAGCATCTGCCGTATCAATTCGAGTAAATTTCTTTTTTAATTCTCTCAAGTTGATTCTTGTTTTGAAATCATCATAGTCATAAACTTCTTTAATTTCTTGTTTCAAAACAGCATCTTTAAGAATAGTAAATAACGACTTTCTATCCTCTGTATCTTGAGCTGGAAAATAGTATATCAAGTTTGCTTTTTCATCCAAAGGAATGGTTTCATAAACAGTTTTTTGATAAACTACATCATTGTCATTTACATACTGATAAGGCATAGGGCCATCTGCTTCAGCCATTATTTGCTCAATACCTTTTTCTCCTATTTCATCCGCAGTACGAGCGTTTAATAGATTTGATTGAGCATTCACATTACCTACAGACAACGCTGTAACTGTGAACAAAGCAAATAAATTCTTAATATTCATAGGTTATGCTTTTTATTGAATAGTAAATGTTGCATCACTCGCTGGTTTAGTCGGAATAGACAAACCGCTAATTTTTGTTTTGATTCCAGTAATACGAACGATATCACCAGGTTTCAAACGTTCTGCTTTTCTTTGTGCAGATTCTGTCAATCTTGTTCCATTGATTACATCAGAACCTAAACCGCCAGGGAATATTATCGTAAATTCAGTAACTTGTAAGTTAACATCGAATTCAAAATCTTCAAACTTAGCTCCTACTGAAACTTGTTTTAAGTTACTAACAGGTCCTTTAGCTGCATATTCTCCACGAATAGTTCCGAATGGTTTTGGAATTGGCTTAATACGGAATACTTTTTTATCAGAAACCGATTTACCATCAGGTAATACCCCTGTTGCTGTAATTACAACTTCTTTTGCTTGAGCTGGTTGTAAAATATACTTCCCATCTCCAGTTTTTCTCAAAGAACCACTTGATGCAGTTACAGTAACCTTGTCAGATGAAATTCCTGCAAAAGAAGCAGATATTGGGTTATCAACTCCCATATATACAACATTCATACGATCTGCAGCAATTGTAGCAGTATTAGGTCTTGCTACTACTACATAATTAGAAGCTAAAATATCTACTTTTACAGGTTGTCCATCTTCCATAAATGTAAAATGTCCTGTAAATTTATGCTCTCCTAGACCACCTGCAACCGTATTAATGTTAACCTGTCCGTCTGAAAAAGCATTTGCATTTGACAAATTGATTCTAGTACCATTTACAACAACCTCTGTTGGTACAGTTGATTTATCGTAACGGATAAGACCTACCTTACCTTTGATTGGCTCCCCTGCAAAATATACTGATTTATCAGTAAATACCATCGCTTGGTAGTTTTTCATAGAAGCAGCTTGTTTTAATGAATTTCCTAAAAACAAGTTGTATGCTTCATTCTCTAATTCTTTCACATCATTTTGGAAAGATGACAATTTAGCTTTAGAAGCAATTGCTGGATATCCTTTAAAATGGTAATCTAAAAATTCTTTTTCGATTCCATCTTTAGTTTTTACATTATTAGTATTGAATCGTCTATCAATTTCATCAAGTAAAAATTGATATTTTGTATCGTTTCCTAAAACAGCTTTAAATTCATCTCTATATTTTTTGAAACGAGCTTTTATTTCCTCCCCTTTAGGAGTAAGTTTGTCAGCTATAAACCAACCATAATCAATACCTTGCCCTTTATCCATTTGCTCATATGGCAATTTACCAGTTTCTTCATCTATTTTGAAACCTTCAATTGCATCAGCTTGCAATGTTCCTAAATAATCATAGAAAGATTTAGATAATTTTTGTACTTCTAAAGCCATTCTATTAGACTCAGAATAACGAGCCGGCTCATCGTCAGCCTTCATTGCTAAAGCTTGAAGTAGTTTTTCATTGTTCTGTTCAGCAGATTTATTCACTGATGCGAACTTTTCGTCCATCATTCCAAAAGCTGTCAACACTTCTTTTGACATATTTAGAGCCATCATCGCGATGAATACTAAATACATCAAGTTGATCATCTTTTGTCTTGGGGTTTGTTTTCCTCCTGCCATTTGTTCTAATTAGATTTTATTTTGTTAATACTAACTAGCTGATTTACCCATAGCAGATAACATTCCTCCGTAAACTGCATTTAATGTTGACAAATTACCAGCCAATGACTGCATTTGTTCTTTTAATTTCAAATTATTTTCAGCTAATTCTTTATTAATATCTGCATTTCTAGTAGCACTTTCTAATTGTGATTTATACATATTATTCAATGCTTCTAATTGAGTTGCTGCTAATGTCATTTCTTCTGCATATCTATTTGACGATGCAACTGCGTCAACTGTAGGAGCAATTCCCTTAGCTGCAGCTTCAAAATTTTGAATACTCTTTCTAAGACCATCCATCAATTGACCGTCAATTTTAGCTTCTTTTAAGATATTATCTAATTTCTCAGATAAAGATACTCTTTCTTCAGATGAATAAGATGCACCACCTCCAACATATCCTGTAGAAGTACCTCCAACAACTCCTAAAGAAGCACCTCCACCAGCGTATTGAGTTTGAACTGCACCTGTAGAAACTGCTGATGCTCCACCTCCTGATGACATTTGCATTGCTCGTGGTTCTCCACCTTCTAATTCAGGGAAAATTTTCGACCAATCTACTTCTTTTTCTACTGGTTCAAAAGCAGAAATTGCAAAAATAAATGCCTCAACTAATAATCCAACAGTAAGCATGTTGTTACCGTTTAGCGGCCCTAACTCTATATGTGTAATTTTAAGCCAAGCTCCTATAATTACTACTGCGGCACCCATACCGTAGCAAAAATTCATTATTCTTTTTGGAATTGCCATTTTTCTAATTATTTATTTGTTATGTTTTAATTTTACTATTTACTATTTTCTTTTTCTTCCACTTGTTGCTGATGATGTTGCATCTGCTACTGGCCCAGAAGCCTTCATTACTGTACGGAAACCTATATATGCTCTAGCAGAATCTGCAGTTTCTTTATCTCTTGTTGAAACTTGTAAGAAATAAGATACATCTCTCCAAGAACCTCCTCTAACCACTTTTATTGGATTTTGCTCTCCTTTTTTAGCTTTTGACATTAGGTTAGTTGATAATATGTAAGCTTCTTGATCGTAAGCATCTTCAATCCATTCTGCTACATTCCCTGACATATTGTATAAATTATATCCATTAGGTTTGTACGAACGAGCCTCTGCAGTAAATAATGCTCCATCTGCCGCGTAATCTCCTCTATCTGTTTTAAAATTTGCTAAGAAACACGCTTTTTCATCTGTTACATAAGGTCCACCCCATGGATACATTCCATTAGAAATACCACCTCTAGCTGCATACTCCCATTCTACTTCAGTTGGCAATCTATACTCATCTATTACGTGAGCAGTCTTTTTAGATTTTAAATATACATTCTTATAAAGAGTTCTCCAAGCTGCAAACGCTTTAGCTTGATACCAATTAACTCCAACTACAGGATATTCACCATATGCTTGATGCCAAAAATATCTATCCACCATTGGGTTTGTATATGTTCCAGCTAAATCTTTGTGCCAAACTGTTGTATCAGGATAAATATTTACTTCTACAGTTTTTAAATATTTAGACCTTCTATCTCTTGCACTTGTCTCTTTATCATTTAAGTTTGCATCTCTATCAAAATAAGAGTATTTAAACTTCAACTTACTTACGTCAAAAGTTTTCATTCCATTCATATTCTCTTTTGCAGGAATGTATAAAGAATCCATAACTTCTACGTAATATTCATCTGGATAACGTTGAGGATCTGTTATCAATCGAGCTTTTTTATTCAATCTTCGACCTGCATATTCATCCTCATCCATCGCCATACTATAGTAGTTGTCATACATATAGCGATCATACGCTGATTGATTTTGATTCAACGAAGGATCTTCTTCGGGTAAAAAGGCAAACATTCCTATCCCTCCTGCTGCCTGATCCATTCCCATTTCATCAGCCATTATAGCCAATTTTGTTCTAACGATAGAATCTTTTACAAATTCAACGAATTTACGATATTGGTTGTTGGTAACCTCAGTCTCATCCATATAGAAAGACCCAACAGTTACAGTTGTCGGTGGAGCATCCTGAGCTCCTAATAAGTCTTCGTGAGTTTTTCCCATTGTAAAACTCCCTGCAGGGATATAAGACATCCCCTGAGGTTTTTCAGTTATCCAACGTTTTCCTTGAACTCCATTTAGTAGCTCTCCTCTATCTCCCGAACCACATGCGTACAACAGTGATGCAACCGCTGCAAGTGTAATGAACTTCTTCATATATTAATTGGGGTTTATTTATGTTTTTTTTCTAAAGCGTAAACCTATTTAATTATTTTGAAATACACAAAAAAAAAGTGAAAAAAATTTAATTTTTATTTAACAATCTTTTTTTTCATTCCTTAAACTAACATTTTCCTACTAACTCTCCACCATCTTTCTGGCAATTCTCCGCCTTGTGCTTTTTGATAATCTACATAAGAACAAGGAAATAACATTTTTTGTACTTTCATATCTTTTTGAGGATATTCTATTTCTATCCACCATCTGTCTGAAACATCACTCTTATAAAAAACGAGTTCTTGTTCTTCTAATAATACTGTATATTTTAAATATGACTTCTTACTTACATATGGATATTCATTCAATCTATAGTTATATCCTTCTATAAAGTACCACAAAATTTGTGAAATAAGCAAACTTTCCTGCGACTTTTCACATATATTAAATATACCAAATGAACTTACTCTATCACTAATTCCTGAATATCTTGCAAGTGAACAAATTTCTCTACCATCAAATCCATTTGGCATTGAAACGTTGTTTATTCCTAAATCCATGGATCTCAATGATTGAATATCTAGACTTACTATATCCGAATCACGCAATATTGGTTCTGCTATCGTAATATCTGTTATTATCTCACCTAAACGATAGGTTTCAAAAAACATTTTATCCAACAAATCTAATTCTTCTTGCGAATTAAAATACGTTTGATAGCCCAAGTTACAAAAATTTATGAGATTATTAGGCTCCTCTAATATAATTCTTGAAATAAAAGATTCTGATGGCTTACTTACGTCATTAACTACATCTATTTTACTATCAATAGAGGTTAAGTTTACCATTTGCTCTTGCTCGTCATATGCTCTATATACTGCATACGTAATATCTTGTGAAGCACCTATTATAATTGGTAAAATATTCTTTTTTAATAAATATGATACTATTTTTTTCACTGCAAAATATGTATCTTCAATAGTCTTCCCTGCTTCTAAGGTTCCTAAATCTACTATTTTTGACGACCAATTTCCAGGAAATAATGCGTAAAAGTTTTTTCGTACAATATCAAAATTTACTGAGTTCTTTTCTTTCGATTGTTCTCTTCTTGAATCATTTACCGCTAATATTGCAATTTTTACATCTTCTAAATTTGGAAATTTCCCTTCTACATATATATCAACATTTTTTCCTATGGCGTGTGTAGGCAATTGTTCTATGTATTCAATTACATTATTTTCTACTGGTTTCAAAAATTCGTATACCATCTACTTTTTATTTTTGGCAGTTGTTTTCTTAGTTGATGTTTTTTTAGTCGTCGTTTTAGCCGTCTTTTCTTCAAGCATTTTTTTAACTTCTTCTAATTTCAATACTGAAGCATCTACATCTTTACTAAGCTCAATTTTTACTTTCCCTTGAATAATAACCGAACGTCCCCATCTTGCTTTTTCTATTCGGATTCCTTCTTCAGTCCAATCTTGAATAACTTTTTCGCTTTCTTTTTTTAGTTTTTCTTCAATTAGACTTTCAACATCCTTTTGAGAAAGATTATTAAAATCATATTTCTTATTAACATTAATAAACATTTCATTCCATTTGATAAATGGACCAAATCTTCCTACTCCCTTCTGTACAGGTTTTCCATCATATTCTGCAATAGGTTTATCTGCCTGTTCTTTTTCATTTATCAACTCTATTGCTCTTTCATAAGTAACATCCAAAGGTTCTTCTCCTTTTGGAAGAGATACAAATACTTTTCCAAATCGGATATATGGCCCGAAACGACCATTATTAACTTCTATCTCTTCGTTTTTATAGTTTCCTAGTATCTTAGGTAATAAAAACAAATCTAAAACTTCTTCCAATGTTATCGTTCCAATACTTTGATTAGAACGTAAACTTGCAAATATTTTGGATTCATCATCTGCCTCTCCTATCTGTGCCATAGGACCGAACTTTCCTAGTCTTACGGAAACAAGTTTTCCAGTTTTAGGATCTTTTCCTAAAATTCTTTCTCCTGATTCTCTATCGGCATTTTTTTCTACATCTTTCACTATCGGATGAAAATGCGAATAAAATGTATTCATCATTTTTGTCCAATCTTCATTCCCTTCTGCTATGGCATCAAAATCCTCTTCTACTTTTGCCGTAAAATTATAGTCTAAAATTGTTTCAAAATTCTTTACTAAAAAATCAGTAACAATAACCCCTATATCTGTTGGTATTAACTTTCCTTTATCCGAACCTACTTTTTCTATAAATGTATCATTTGAAACAGCACCTTGTTGTAATTTCAATACATTGTAAGCTCGTTCAGTTCCTTCGGTAGTTCCTTTTTCCACATAATTCCTAGCAATTATGGTAGAAATAGTAGGTGCATAAGTTGATGGTCGACCTATTCCTAATTCTTCTAATTTTTTTACCAAAGCCGCTTCGGAATATCTAGCTGGAGGACGAGAAAAGCGTTCTGTAGCTGTTATAAACTGATTTTGTAGTTTTTCGCCTACCTTTAATACAGGTAACATTCCTTCCTCTTCT
>JBHBEQ010000171.1:0-4094 GCA_041785575.1 Flavobacterium sp. | reverse complement strand
TGTTTGTGCTAATCCTGCTGATGAGAAATACATTACCTCTAATCCGATTATATTCTGTATTAATGCTGGAGTAATTGCACTAAAATCAAAAACACCCTCTCCTGATACTCCTGTTGAACATCCAGTCAATACCAAATCTGATGTAACTGTTGGCAATGGAGATACGTTAATTGTAAATGAAGTAACTCCATACAAACTAGGATCGTTTGCATCTTCTACTCGTACCCAAACTGTTGTTCCATCTACTCCAGTAAAACTAGTCGGTGTTGCTATCGCATCTGTATCGTTTAACGCTCCTTCTTCTGTCGTATGATACGTTACGTTTACATTCAAAGACCCATTGTATACATTAGTTGCTTGTTGAGTTAAGTCAAATACATTCGATTCCCCTTCACATATATATATGTCTGGTATTGAGTTAACTTCAATTCCACAATTATAAACTCGAACTGTAAAATCTTTTGTCAAGAAACAATTCGCTTGAATGTGTTTCACATTTACATAAAATGTCTGAGGACTACTTCCTAGAGCTACCTGAAATGCTTGAGGATTTGCAATTGGATTTTGTTCTGCTTGAGCATCCTCTAAAGTTAAGTAATACGCAAATTCAAAATCAGGATTTACAGATAAATCAGGTTGTATCTCTGTTAAATCAAATGTTGCAACTCCTTGTGCATTTGCACAACTAGTTAAGTTACGTGGTTGACCAATTACTGGAGTAGCTCCCATCTGAATATTGATCACTTGCTCAGAAACTATTGGTTCTCCTCCACACTGATCATAAGTAATACGAGCTGTAACTACAGTTGACTCTGTAACCTCAACATCGATTTGTTCAAGATTAGTTGCTATAACTTCTCCGTCTTTAATCCATTCTATATAATAGTTTGGTGCTCCATTTGGAGTAAAACGCCAAGCTTCTTCGTGAGCAGTCCAGTTTCCAGTATTTCTTCCCGGAGGTGAAAAACCTAAAGTACCACTCTCATTTTGGATTCCTATAACTCCACGCCCTCCGTTCCATTCGTTACATACTGCACGATCTTGAACATAAACATCTATAATGTTAGTTCCTTCGTAAAGAACGATTTGCATCGTATTTGGACCGATTGAAGTATGACAATCATAATGCCCAGCATTGTACACATTAAAAACCAATGTACGACAAGGATAAGTACCCGTAACTTCATAATTTACAGAATACCCTTCAAAAGACCCATCTGGTAACAAATCTTGCATTGCTCCAAAAATGGCACTACGATATAAAGGACCTATTCCTGTTGGCGGCGGCGGTGATGGCAACATAGTTTGCCACAGATATCCTGTTCCACCTCCTGGAGCATAAACTCCACCATGCCCTTGCACACTAAAAGTTAACGCCCCATTATCGTTAATTAACGCTTTACTTCTGTTTTCACCAAAAAAACAAAAATTAAAACCTAAATCAATAATCTCCGACCATCTGTCATCATACTCCAACGAAATCGCGTTCGGACTTCCTACAAAAGGAAATGGTGGTGCATACGGTATAGCAGAAACCTCATAACTTGTAGTACTTCCTGTACGCAAAAAATCTGCTTGCAATGTAACTACCTGACCATTTTCACAAATCAGAAGGTCACCATTGACATCAATTGTAATATTTTGGTTTTGTGGACTTAGCTCGATAGAGGGACACCCCGTAAGCTGTGCTTGCATCTGACTAATCCAAGTAAACACAAAAAACAATAGAAAAACACTCTTCTTCATTTAATAGAATTTTACTTATATACTCTCTCTTTTTAATTACAAAAAAGCCCTTAAAGAAAGGCATTTATTTTCAAGCTCGAAATTTAAACAAATTTAAAACACTTTTACACTTTTTTTTTAGTTTTTTTTTAACCATATACTTTTTTACATTACCAACATCATACAATCGATTTTTTTATTCTACAAAAAGACATATTTCCTTATCTTTGCAAATTAATAGTAACAATTTAAGAATAAAAACATGTGCAAGTCAGATCAATTTCATGACGAAATAGGTAACAATCACATAGGAACAAGTGACTTTACTCCGCTAAGAGCAGATGCTTTTGAAAAAACAGATGACGAAAAAATTCAATCCATAGAGAAAGATGTAGAAAACATACTTCATACCCTTGGAATGGATTTAACAGATGACAGTTTAAAAGGAACACCTCGTCGTGTAGCTAAAATGTTTGTAAAAGAGATTTTTGGTGGATTAAATCCAGAAAAAAAACCTTCCTCTTCTACATTTGAAAACAAATACAAATATGGTGAAATGCTGGTTGAGAAAAACATTGTAGTTTACTCTACTTGTGAACACCATCTTCTTCCTATTGTAGGACGTGCCCATGTCGCTTATATCTCTAAAGGTACAGTGGTTGGACTTTCTAAAATGAATAGAATTGTAGAATATTACGCAAAACGCCCTCAGGTTCAAGAACGTCTTACAATTCAAATTGTAGAAGAACTAAAACGCGTACTGGGAACTGAAGACGTTGCGTGTATCATCGATGCAAAACACCTTTGTGTAAACTCAAGAGGTATAAAAGATATAGAGAGTAGTACTGTAACTGCAGAATACAGCGGAGCTTTCAAAAACGAACAAACCAAAAGAGAATTATTAGATTACATTAAATTAGAAACTCAATTCTAAAAATTATGGAAGCGCTTTACAAGAAAAATCCTTTAAAAATATACAATTCAATCTCAGGTGAGAAAGAATTATTCACACCTATTCACGATGGAAAAGTAGGTATGTATGTATGTGGACCTACAGTTTACAACTATGTACATTTAGGAAATTGTAGAACGTTTATCTCTTTTGATTTGGTTTTTAGATATCTAAAACACTTGGGATATCAGGTGCGATATGTTCGAAATATTACAGATGTTGGACATATGGTGGATGATGCAGATAATGGAGAAGATAAAATTGCTAAAAAAGCGCGTTTAGAACAGATAGAACCAATGGAAGTTGCTCAAAAATACACTATCAACTTTCACGATATTCTCTCTCAGTTTAACAATCTCCCACCGAGCATTGAACCAACAGCCACCGGACATATTATCGAACAAATTGGCATCATACAAGACATTATCAATAATGGTTGGGCATACGAAATAAATGGTTCTGTTTATTTTGACATTGAAAAATTTAACCATTCACACAAATACGGCAAACTTTCGGGTAGAAACATCGAAGATATGGTTGCAAACACTAGAGAGCTCGACGGTCAATCTGACAAAAAGAATCCTCTAGACTTTGCCCTTTGGAAAAAAGCCGAAGCAGAACACATTATGAGATGGCCTTCTCCTTGGGGTGATGGTTTTCCGGGTTGGCACCTTGAGTGTACTGCAATGAGCACAAAATACCTTGGAAAACACTTTGATATTCACGGTGGAGGTATGGATTTAAAGTTTCCACATCACGAATGCGAAATTGCTCAAAACGAAGCAGCTTGTGGTAACACTCCTGTAAATTATTGGATGCATGCCAATATGCTTACTCTAAACGGAAAAAAAATGTCTAAATCTACAGGAAACAACATTCTTCCTCAAGAATTATTTTCTGGAGACAACAACGTACTGAGCAAAGCATACAGCCCAAGTGTAGTGCGTTTTTTTATGCTTCAAGCGCATTATAGAAGTATTTTAGACTTTTCTGATGATGCAATTTCTGCTGCAGAAAAAGGATTTTACCGTCTTATGGATGCTGTGGAATCATTGAAAAAAATCACTCCAAATAAACAGACAGATTTTGATATAGAAAACTGGCAACAAAAATGTTATGACGCAATGAACGACGACTTCAACAGTCCAATCCTCATCGCTCACCTATTTGATGCAGTGAAATTCATCAACAATCTCAAAGATGGAAAAAGTAGCATCACAGCAAGTGATTTAGAACAATTATCTACATTGTTACACGCTTTTGTTTTTGACATCTTAGGTCTTACAAATCCAGAAGACTCAACAAACAATGATGCCTTAGACAAAGTAATGCAAATCTTAATTGATATGCGAAACGAAGCTCGTGCAAATAAAGATTTTGCTCTCTCAGACCAAATCAGAAACCAACTACTAGCTGC
>JBHBEQ010000170.1:0-4623 GCA_041785575.1 Flavobacterium sp. | reverse complement strand
GCCTGGAGATGTACTCTATTTTATTACAGGTGCTTTTTTACTATTTCAACTAATTAAAATAGTTCTACATTCTGAACAAAAAACAATAAGTTTATTTACATATATTTTAAAAATTTCAACCATATTTTTATTATGGTTCAATATTTCTTGGGGGTTAAATAACTATAGAACGCCATTACATCATAGATTTGATATAAAATTAGATTACAATGAATCAGATTTAGAACAAATCACAAAAGAGTTGATAGCTATTACGAATGAATACCAATGTAGATTGACAAATGATGAAAATAAAAAAGTCATCTACCCTAAAAATATGCAAGATTTCTATCAGGCTGCACGAAATGGATACAACAATTCAAAAGATGTATTAAACCTGCCTATTGATATTCTATCTATTCCCCACTCTTCACTATACAGTTCTTTTCTATCAAAAGCTGGAGTTAGTGGATATTTCAATCCATTTACACACGAAAATCAAGTAAACGGACATATACATTATACCACTTTACCACTAACAACTGCACACGAAATGGCACATCAACTAGGAATTGCTAAAGAAAGCGAAGCAAATTTCATAGCTTTTCTTGTAATGTCTGCCCAATCAGTAGAAGAATACCAATACGCTGCATCTCTATATGCTATGAAATACGCATTAAAGGAGTGGAATGCAAAAAATCCTGAAAAATATGCTCATTACTACTATCAACTTAATCATGGCTCTAGGCAAAACATAGAAGACAACAACCTTTTTTGGAGTCAAAACAAAAACTTTACGTCAAATATTTTTAAATTTAGTTATGGAAATTTCCTGAAAATCAATAATCAAACTGAAGGTATGCAGTCTTATAATCGTTTTGTAGATTTATTAATCAATTTTAACAAAAAATATCGAATATTATCCATTCAAAACGGAAACATCAAGTTGCCTAATTTGTAATTTAAGATAAAACTCGGTTTGCAATTATTATTAAAAAATAGCAAATAAAAAGCATACATGTTAAAGAAAAGTCCGACATATTTTTATTGAAAACAACATTGAATCATACGCATATTATTAGTAATTTTGAGCATTATTTAAGTATCCCAAATGAACAAGAAAGTTATATTGATGATTTTAGATGGATGGGGAAAATCTCCTAATCCAAAAGTATCTGCTGTTGACCAAGCAAACACACCTTTTATCGACAGTTTATATACAAAATATTCCCACACTTTACTCCGTACCGACGGACTTAATGTTGGATTACCAGAGGGACAAATGGGGAATTCAGAGGTAGGACACATGAATTTAGGTGCTGGAAGAATTGTTTATCAAGATTTAGCAAAAATCAATATTGCTGTTGAAAACGAAACTCTTGGAGATGCACCTGTACTCACAGAAGCTTTTACATACGCTAGAGAAAATAATAAAAAAATACATTTTTTAGGATTGGTTTCTGATGGAGGCGTTCACGCTCATGAAAAACACTTATACAGTCTCTTACTTGCAGCAAAGAAAAATAATGTAAAAGATGTATTTGTTCACGCTTTTACCGATGGTAGAGATGTAGATCCGAAATCAGGAGAAAAACACATTGCTTCTTTGGTAAATTTCATGTTGCAAAACCAAATAGGACAATTAGCATCTGTTGTAGGAAGATATTATGCAATGGATAGAGACAAGAGATGGGAGCGAGTTAAAAAAGCATACGATTTGCTAGTTTATGGAAAAGGAACCCCCTCTAATGATGCTGTAAAATCTGTCCAAAATAGTTACCAAAATCAAATTTTTGACGAATTTATAGAACCTATTGTAATGGTTGATTCTAACCAACAACCTATTGCAACAATTGGTAACGATGATGTAATCATATTCTTCAATTTCCGTACAGATAGAGGTAGACAACTTACAAAAGTCCTTTCACAGAAAGATATGCCTGAATATGAAATGAAAAAACTTCCTCTATATTATGTAACTCTTACAAATTACAGCGATACGTTTGAAAACATCAAAGTTGTTTACGACAAAGAAAATATCACAGAATCGTTAGGAGAAATCATTTCTAAAGCAGGAAAAAAACAAATTCGAATTGCAGAAACAGAAAAATACCCTCACGTAACCTTCTTTTTTTCAGGAGGAAGAGAAGAACCTTTTGAAGGAGAATCTCGCATATTATGTCCTTCACCAAAAGTTGCAACTTATGATTTGATGCCTGAAATGAGTGCTTATGACCTTAAAAATGCACTTATTACAGAATTAAAAAAACAAGAAGTTGATTTCGTTTGTCTCAACTTTGCCAATGGAGATATGGTAGGACATACTGGAGTAATGGAAGCAGCTATCAAAGCGTGTGAAGCTGTTGATGTATGCAGTAAAGAAGTTATCGAAACAGGGATAGAAAATGGCTATTCTATTTTAGTTTTAGCAGACCATGGAAATTGTGAAACAATGATAAATGAAGATGGTAGCCCTCATACAGCTCATACTACAAACCCTGTCCCATTAATTGTCGTAGACGAAGATATAAAAGAAATAAAAAATGGTGTATTGGGTGATATAGCTCCTACTATTCTTAAAATGATGGGGATAGAACAACCAGAGGCTATGACTTGCCATTCATTAATTTAAAAGGATAATATATATTTAGAAAATACAAAATATGTCAACAAAACAACAAAAAATAGATTCATTTGACCCTTCACAACCAGGGTTATCAGATGCAACCATATACGGTTTGCCATTTACAGCAGAAGAGAGTGAAATTATTATCGTACCTACTCCTTGGGAAGTTACTGTAAGTTATGGAAGTGGTGCAAGTGAAGGTCCTGAAACAATTTTAGAAGCATCTTTTCAAGTAGATTTACTACATCAAGAGTTTCCAGATTTATGGAAATTAGGAATTTACTTTGATGAAGCTCCAAAACATTGGATTGAAAACAGCAACAAATATAAAAATCTAGCACAACCTATTATCAAAGCGCTAGAAAATGGAGAAGATATTTCAGAAAATACGCAACTACAATCTGATTTAGAAAACATCAACAACGCTTCTAAAGTTTTCAATAAAGAGGTAAAAGAACGAATTTCTAGTTGGATAAACCAAGGGAAAAAAGTTATCTTATTAGGTGGAGATCACTCTACTCCTATGGGATACTATGAAGCTCTTGCTGAAAAACACAAAAATTTCGGTATTTTACATTTTGATGCTCATATGGATTTACGCATTGCATACGAAGGTTTTGAATATTCTCACGCTTCTATTATGTATAATGCGATACAATTACCTCAAATAAGTAAACTTGTACAAGTTGGTATTCGCGACTTTAGCGAAGGTGAAGTTAGCGTTATCCGAAATACAGATAAAGTGAAAGTTTACACAGATACCGATTTGAAAAAACAATTATTTGAAGGAAAAAATTGGAAAGACTTATGTGATGAAATTTTAGAACACCTTCCTGAAAAAGTGCACGTAAGTTTTGATATCGACGCATTGAAAAGATGGTATTGCCCGAACACGGGAACTCCTGTTCCTGGTGGACTTGAATATGAACAAGCAACATATCTCCTTTCTAAATTAGCTTCATCTAACAAAGAAATTATAGGAATGGACTTAGTTGAAGTTGCTCCAGGTGATGATGATTGGGATGGAAATGTAGGAGCTCGATTACTTTTCCATATGGCAGGTGTTTTTGCTAAAAACAACAAACTAGAAGTAGGAAATCCAATAGTGTTTTAAATCCATTCACACGATAAGATTTAGCACAATCATTGATCATAATTAGAATTTGTATCTATTGATAATCACATATTTGGATTTTTTAAACCTAGATTACGCAGTCGAAAAAAATGTTAGATTTGTAAAATTCTGTTGTGTAGCAATAGGAAACAATCATGTGGTAAATAGAATATTATTTACTGCGTAATCTGGGTTTATTTATGTGCAAGTCCTTATTTGAGAATATTGTATATTTGAATCAGCAAATAATACAATTTGTATACTTTATCAAGCACCTTCTTTATAAAATGAATGAAATCGAAAATAAAAATATTTTTACTTATCACTTAATCAAATTATCGTTTTTCAACTCTTTAAGAAGTGTTTTCTTTCCAATTAAAAAAGCTAAAATTAAAGGTTTAATTCATGCAGAAACGATGACTGCAATGGAATTAGGCTCATCTATTTTTGCTCCAACCAGATTGTTTTCAAGAACTATTGTGTTTTTTGCACAATGGGAAAATGAAAAGTTTTTTTCCGAATTTTTACAATCCAATTCTTTTGGCAAAAAGCTTTCCAAAGGTTGGTTTTTAAAATTGAAATACCTCAGACAATGGGGAACAATTTCTCATTTTGATATTCCAAAAAAAGAAATAAAAATTGACGATGAAAATCAATCTGTGATTGCTGTAACTTTAGCAAAAATGAAGTATACAGAAGTTCCAAGATTTTTACGCTGGGGCATTCCCGTAGAAAAATTGGTTAGAGATCATTCAGGCACTACTCTTTCTTTAGCATCCATCCGATATCCCAATCTTATTTCAACATTTTCTATTTGGAAATCACAAAAAGAAATGAATGCAATGGTTCACGGACATTCAAAAATGGAAAAACCAAAACGCCATTCAGATGCAATGAAAGAACG
>JBHBEQ010000169.1:0-10111 GCA_041785575.1 Flavobacterium sp. | reverse complement strand
TTAATATCGTTGAAGTCATTTACTAAAAACGAAGCGCCTTCTAGGTTTTGTAACTTCGAGTGTAAACTATTGTAGCCAACACAGAAAATTCCAGCAGCACAAGCAGCTTTAACTCCATTGGTACTATCTTCAATTATGATGCATTCATCTTTAGGATTTTTCGAAAGAGAAGCAGCGTGAATAAAAATGGTTGGATCTGGTTTAGACTTAGGGAAATCTTCTCCACTTACTTTGTGAGAGAAATATTGGTGTAAGTCAAAACGATTAAAAACACGTTCGATAGTGCTTTTAGATGCAGATGAAGCTAAAATAAGCTCTATTCCGTTTGCGTGTAAGTCTTTGATGAGTTTTTCAACACCAGAGATGAGTTCTAAATCAGGTTTGGTGTCGAAAGCATCGTTAAAAATACTTCTCTTGCGCAAAACTAGGTCTTGAACATCGTTGTCTAATCCAAAAGAATCTTTAATTTTTTGGTAAACATTTTTTGTAGAACCACCAGTGAAAGTAGCAAACAATTCGTCTGAAATATCAATTCCTAATTCTTCAAAATGTTTAAAGTAGGCATATCTGTGAACAGGTTCTGTATCTACAATTACCCCATCCATATCAAAAATTACAGTTCGTACCATTTTTTAAATAAAATTTCGGCAAAGGTAGCTAAATTTTACAAAACATTTTTGCGTAAAAAAAGAAATAAATTAGAAGGAATACTAAAAAGATACTTGCTCTTGTAGTAAAGGAGAAAAATTACTATATTCGTGCAAAATTATTTAAAGTAAAAATCATAAAAATAATGAGTCAAGTTGTTGAAAATAAAGAATTGACTTTCGAAGATTTTAGAAAGGAAATATTAGCGGATTACAGAATAGCAAAAGTAAGTCGCGAATGTAGTTTACTTGGACGCAAAGAAGTGCTTACAGGAAAAGCTAAATTTGGAATTTTTGGAGATGGAAAGGAATTGCCACAATTAGCAATGGCAAAAGCATTTAAAAATGGAGATTTTAGATCAGGATACTACAGAGACCAAACCTTTATGATGGCAATAGGAGCGTTGAATATAGAGCAGTTTTTTGCTGGTTTATACGGACACGCTGATTTAGCTTTTGACCCTATGTCTGCAGGAAGGCAAATGGGTGGACACTTTTCTACACATAGTTTAGATGAAAAAGGAAATTGGAAGTCACTTACTCAACAAAAGAATTCAAGTGCTGATATTTCACCAACGGCTGGACAAATGCCTCGTTTATTAGGTTTGGCACAAGCTTCTAAAGTATATAGAGAATTTCCAGATATTGATAAAGCACAAAATTTTTCAGTAAATGGAGATGAAATAGCTTGGGGTACAATTGGAAATGCTTCTACATCAGAAGGGTTGTTTTTTGAAACAATTAATGCCGCGGGAGTTTTGCAAGTGCCAATGGTAATTAATGTATGGGATGATATGTACGGAATTTCTGTACACGCAAAATATCAAACAACAAAAGAAAGTATTTCGGAAATATTGAAAGGATTTCAACGTGATGAAAACACAAATGGATATGAAATTCTGACAGTAATTGGATGGGATTATCCAGCTTTAATAGATACTTATAAAAAAGCAGCAGAGATTGCAAGAGAAAAGCACATTCCTGTATTGATTCACGTAAAAGAGTTGACTCAACCACAAGGACATTCAACATCTGGTTCGCACGAGCGTTACAAATCTAAAGAGCGTTTGGCGTGGGAGGCAGAGTATGATTGTTTAAATCAATTCAGAAACTTCATAATTGAGAAAAAATTTGCTACTGTTGAAGAAATGGAGCAATTAGATGCTGAAATTAAAAAAGAAGTATTGGAAGGTAAAAAAACAGCTTGGGCTTCTTACCTAAATCCAATTAAAGAAGAGCGTTCTAATTTGGTGGCTATTTTGACTCAAGTAGCGTCTTCTTCAGAAAAACCTGAAGTAATCCAACAGTATATAAATGACCTAAATAGTGTAAAAGAGCCAATTCGCAAAGAAATTATTTCTACTGCACGTAAGGCATTGCGTTTGTTTAGAAATAATGGAGGAAACGCAGCGTTATCTCAATGGATAGCAGAATATTATGCTAAAATCCAACCGAAGTATAGTTCGCATTTATTTTCAGAATCTGCTCAAAATGTTACAAGCGTGGGGCAAATTTTACCAGAATATGCAGAGGATGCTGAAATGGTTGATGCACGCTTAATAATTAGAGATAATTTTGATTATATATTCAAAAACTATCCAGAAACATTGATTTTTGGAGAAGATTCAGGTAATATTGGAGATGTAAACCAAGGATTAGAAGGGTTGCAAGAGAAATATGGAGAAACACGTGTAGCTGATGCTGGTATTCGTGAAGCAACTATTTTAGGACAAGGTATAGGAATGGCATTAAGAGGATTGCGTCCTATTGCAGAAATTCAATATTTAGACTATTTATTGTATGCAATCCAAATTATGAGTGATGATTTGGCTACATTGCAATACCGTACATCAGGACGACAAAAAGCACCATTAATCGTACGTACACGTGGACATCGATTGGAAGGAATTTGGCATTCTGGTTCACCTATGGGAATGATTATCAATTCACTTAGAGGAGTGCATGTATTGGTTCCTAGAAATATGACTAAAGCAGCAGGATTCTATAATACGTTGTTGAAAACAGACGAACCGGCATTAGTTGTAGAGTGTTTGAATGGATACCGTTTAAAAGAGAAAATGCCTAAAAATATCGGACAGTTTACTACGCCTATTGGTGTTGTAGAAACGATGAGAGAAGGTAAAGATATCACTATTGTATCTTACGGATCTACATTGAGAATTGTAGAACAAGCAGCAAAAGAGTTATCGGAAATAGGTATAGAAGTTGAGATTATTGATGCGCAATCTTTGTTGCCTTTTGACATCAATAAAGATATCGTGAAATCGCTACAAAAAACGAACCGTCTTTTAGTGGTAGATGAAGATGTTCCTGGAGGTGCTTCAGCATATATTTTGCAACAAATTTTAGAAGTTCAAGAAGGTTATAAATATTTAGATAGTTCTCCACAAACACTTACTTCAAAAGCACATAGACCAGCTTATGGAACAGATGGGGATTACTTCTCAAAACCTTCTGCAGAAGATGTATTTGAAAAAGTATATGAAATCATTTCAGAAGCAAATCCAACACAATACAAAGATTTTAAATAATCTAAAAAGAGCTACCTCAAAAGGGTAGCTTTTTTTTGCTACATTTTGTAAGGGGGATTTTTCTAAAATTATACTCAATAGCCATCAGTAGTAACACTATCATTTTTTTATCCTTTGACTTGTGACTCGTTTACATTGAAAGAAATACGTGTTTCTCTTTCCACAATTTCTATCCGTTGTCCCTTATGACAAATAAAAAAATCGTGTAAAACATTATAAAAACAGATTCTGAATCAAAAACGTTTTTTTGTGAATATTCAAATGGATAAAATTTGAGAAAAAACACCAAAAAAGGCTGTTCAAAACTTTTTGGGTATTTATATTTGTACTATAGTAAAAATCGAAAGAAATGAAATCAATAGTTCTATTCCTACTGCTTACAATTGGTACAACGAGTTATGCACAAATGATTCAAGGAAAATTGGTTGATGCCGAAACCCAACAGCCCATTCCTCAGGTTTCTGTTTTTAATGAAGATGGAAGTGTTTTTGTGACTTCAAATCAAAAAGGAGAGTTTGTGATAGATGCACAACAAGTGTTGAACACTACTTTGTATGTCAATGATTACGAGTACGAATTTTCGAAAAAAGAGATTACATCTATCGAATCCTTTGAATGGAAATTAAAACCAAACTCTGATGTTTTACAAGAAATTGTAATTTACAAAAGACCAATAAAAGAGGTTCTTTTAGAAATTATAGATCATTCTATTGCTTCGTTTAGCAAGAATACTAAAGTAGAAGTTTTTTACCGAGAAAATTATTTAAAAGAAAATCGCATAGTAACTTATGCCGAAGGAATGATGGATTTTTATATAGGGAAAAAATTGAAAAATGTATCTACCGTAGTCAATCAGTCGCGGATTGTAAATTTGTTTACAAGTCCTTCTGATAGCCTTGATATGTTGACATCTACGGTAGCTATAAAACCTGAAGATTTAATCGAAAGTTCTATGCGTTTTAGAAATATTAAAAAAATGATTGAAAGCAAGAATTATGAGTTTTTGGTAGAATCTAAAAAAATCGGAGAGCGCAAATTAAATATTTGTCATATTACGCCTAAAGAACAAGCTACTGAACGTTTTTTGTTTACAGGCTATTTAGTTTTTGATGATGAAAAAAAATTAATATTAGAAACCGAATTCAAATTTGCTGAAGGAAAGAAAAAATTCAATAAAACCATCAATGTGATTTTTGCAAAAATCGATATGTTAGATATAAAGTATAAAACAAAATACGTAGATACGGAGCAGTTCTATTATCCAACGTATGCAAAAGTAGATTACGATATTGTTATCAATTCAAAATTAATGAAACTAAAAGACAAGCGATTTCACTCTTATTCGTATTTTTATACTTTGCAATTTAAGGATGCAGAAACACTGCCAACAAAGGAACAGCTTTTCAAAGGAATAAATTTGTATTCCAATGGAAATAAGTATACCGCACCGTTTTGGGAAAATCCAAAAATTCAAAACTTAGTAGAATAGTAAACCTCAAAGAATTATTTCCAACAGTAGCAGCACCTTTGTTTTCGAGGATTGCCCTGCGATGTAATACCTGTTTTTTAGTATCTGTATTTAATGAAAAAAATGCTGTTGCACAACGTGGGATTATTCAAAGGTCAAATGATGAGATTTTTTGTAGATTACATAAAAATAACTACCTTTACGCCATAAAAATAAAAAGAATATAATATGAAATTTGATATCGTAATATTAGGAAGCGGACCTGGAGGGTATGTTACAGCAATTAGAGCCTCACAATTAGGTTTTAAAGTAGCAGTAGTAGAGAAAGAAAACCTTGGAGGGATTTGTTTAAACTGGGGATGTATACCTACAAAAGCTTTGTTGAAATCAGCACAAGTTTTTGATTATTTAAAACATGCTTCTGACTACGGATTGACAATTAATGGAGAAGTAGATAAAGATTTTGGAGCAGTAATCAAACGCTCTAGAGGTGTTGCAGAAGGAATGAGCAAGGGAGTGCAATTCTTGATGAAAAAAAACAAAATCGAAGTTATAGATGGATTTGGTAAAGTATTGCCAGGTAAAAAAGTAGAAGTAACTAAAGAAGACGGAACAAAAACGGAAATTTCTGCAGATCATATCATCATAGCTACAGGAGCACGTTCTAGAGAGTTGCCAAATTTACCACAAGATGGTAAAAAAGTAATCGGATATCGTCAAGCATTGACTTTACCTGAACAACCAAAGAAAATGATTATTGTTGGTTCTGGAGCAATTGGTGTTGAGTTTGCTTATTTCTACAACGCTATGGGAACTGAGGTAACGATTGTTGAATTTATGCCAAACATTGTTCCAGTAGAAGACGAAGAAATATCAAAACAATTCGAACGTTCTTTGAAAAAAACTGGGATTAATGTAATGACTAATTCTTCAGTAGAGCGAGTTGATACTTCTGGAAATGGCGTGAAAGCTTTTGTAAAAACAGCAAAAGGAGAAGAAGTTTTAGAAGCAGATGTATTATTATCAGCAGTTGGTATCAAATCTAATATAGAAAACATAGGATTAGAAGAAGTTGGTATCGTAGTAGATAGAGATAAAATTATCGTAAACGAATACTATCAAACTAATGTTGATGGATATTATGCGATAGGAGATGTAGTACCAGGACAAGCACTTGCACACGTAGCTTCAGCTGAAGGTATCTTGTGTGTTGAAAAGATTGCAGGTTTACACGTAGAGCCATTAGATTATGGAAACATTCCTGGATGTACTTACGCACAACCAGAAATTGCATCAGTAGGACTTACAGAGAAAAAAGCTATTGAAGCAGGTTACGAAATAAAAGTTGGTAAATTTCCATTTTCAGCATCTGGAAAAGCAAAAGCAGCAGGAACACCTGATGGTTTTGTAAAAGTAATTTTCGATGCTAAATACGGAGAATGGTTAGGTTGCCACATGATTGGAGCAGGGGTTACAGATATGATTGCTGAGGCTGTGGTAGCACGTAAATTGGAAACTACAGGTCACGAGATATTAAAAGCTGTACATCCACATCCAACTATGAGTGAAGCGGTAATGGAAGCTGTAGCAGCAGCTTATGATGAAGTTATTCACTTGTAATTTTAAAATAATAACAAAGGCTGTCTGAATTTCAGACAGCCTTTGTTGTACCTTATTGTAAAGTTTGAGATTTTGATATAACAAAGTATATAAATATTTAATCAGAAAACTACGTGAGATTTCGGATTAGTTCTCTTTAGTAATTTCAAGAAAAAAATCTTTGCTTCTTTGATCAAAATTAGTATCGGATAGAAGTGTTTTTATTTTTTCACTGATGGTGATATAATCTTGTTGTTCTAATTGACCTTCGAATAGATTGTGGTAACAATTACTGATAATTCCTAACACACCATTTACTTCTTCTTTTTTTACTTCTTTATTTTTATTGAAGATAATACGAAGGTAATTGGCTCCAACATAAGCAGCTATTTCGAGAGCATCTTCTACATTAATACTTCCTTTTTTATTCTTGAGTTCTAAAAACGTTTGTAAATCAAGATTAATAAGATATTCGATAGAATGTTTATTTTCTTCCATATTAAAAAAAGTCTGAAAAGCGCAATTTACACTTTTCAGACGATATTAGTTATGTTATAAAATTATTGACAAGATTTGTCTAAGTGTTTTTTTACACTACCATTGGTACAAGTTGGTATTTCATCAAACGAGTAAAGAGCTTTTATTTCATTGCCATTTTCGTCTGTGGTAGTGTATGTAATTTCCTCTTTAGTAGTTTTACCGTCGGCATCATCGTCTAAATCTAAGAAATTAGGAACACCATCTCCATCGGTATCATCATCCCAAAAATCGCCATTTCCATTTACGTCTTCGTATTTTGTTAATAAGCCATCGTTGTCGTGATCCATTTCTTTTTTGTCGATGAGTTTAATATCGAAAATTAATGGTTGATAAGATGAAATATTTCCAGAACCATTTTCAAAATATCCCAATCCAGAAGGGATAAATGCAACGATTCGACCAGGATTGTCATAAGAATATGTTCCATCTGTATGATCAATAACACCTGCAGCAGTTTTGATTTTGGTAACAATTTGTCTATAACCAGAAATTACCAATACTCCATTTGCAGTAGTAGTTGTTGGGAAAGAACTCCAAAATCCAAATGAGTTAAAATCTAACCTAGATTTATTTAACCCGTATACATTATAAGATGTAAAATGGTTGTCAAACGTAGTAACACTTTCACCACCACCTTCATTGATGATTAAATAATAAACCTTGTATTCTACAGAATCGTCTATTGATTTATATACATCAGTAGTAGATCTACTATCGTTTTTTAATGCGATAGATTGTAGAGTGTAGGTATTTTGATTCCAGATAGAATTCGGGTCATTGCTGTCTGAAACTTCTGTAAACGACACTCCATTATCCTCAATAGTAATAGAGTGACCTTTTAGAAATGTTTCTATAGCAGTTAGGTTTTCTTGATATACTTCGGCTCTGTCTCTTACCACAACTGTAGTTGCATTGTCATCATTTTTGCAATATGTAAGTGAGAATATAAGAGCTAATCCACAAGCCGTTTTGATTAATTTTTTCATTTTTGAAAATTTTGATGTGCAAGATAATAAGTTTTCCTTTATTTTTGTGTATAAATTAATTCAAAAATTATTTTCCAAATGCGAATAGATAAATATTTGTGGTGTATACGATACTATAAAACAAGGAGTATTGCTACAGATGCTGTAAAAAAAGGACATATATCTATTAATGGAAGTCAAGCAAAACCATCACGCGATGTTTTTGCAGGAGATAAAATTTCAGTGCGCAAAGATCAAATAAATTATATTCTTACCGTTTTGGATATTCCTCAAAATAGAGTAGGAGCAAAGTTGGTTGATATTTATAGAAAAGATGAAACACCAGCAGAAGCTTTCGAACATTTAAAAATGCTGCAATTAGCAAAAGAGCATTATAGAGCTAAAGGAGAGGGACGTCCGACTAAAAAAGATAGGAGGGATATAGAAGATTATTTAATGAGCGATGAGGAAAATTTTGAAGAGTAACAATGTACAAGAGTATTGGAGCGAAAGATATAAGAGTCATGATATTCCTTGGGATGTTGGAAGTATAACCACACCGATAAAAGACTATATAGATCAAATAATAGATAAAGATATCAAGATACTTATTCCAGGCGTAGGAAATGGTTACGAATTAGCCTATTTGTTTCAAAATGGGTTTAAAAATGTGTACGGATTAGATATATCTGATGAACCATTAGAAAATTTTGTTCATAGTCAACCAAACTTTCCAAAAGAACAACTGATTCAGAAAGATTTTTTTGCATTTGAAGGAACTTTTGATTTGATTATAGAACAAACTTTTTTCTGTGCATTATCACCGGAATTGCGACAGCAATATGCAGATAAAATGCTTCAATTATTAAAACCAGAAGGAAAATTAGTAGGAGTATTGTTTGATTTTCCCCTTACAGAGAGTGGACCTCCTTTTGGTGGAAATTTTGAAGAGTATTATTCGTTATTTAGTCCTATATTTGTCATTCATAAGTTGGAGAAATGTTACAACTCTATAAAACCAAGAGCAAATAAAGAATATTTTATATCATTACAACCTAGATAATAATGGAAAAAAACATAATTTTAAACCAACAGCAGATAGAGCATATTACTAAGAGAATTTCTTATCAGATCTATGAAACATTTGTAAATGAAGAAGAAATTGTAATTGCAGGAATTGTAAAAAGTGGATATAAATTTGCTGTAAAAATTGCAGAACAATTAGAGAAAATTTCTCCGATAAAGGTATTGTTGTGCGAAGTGGAAGTAAACAAGCAAAATCCAATAGAAGAAATTAAGTGTTCATTATCTTCATCAGAATATATTCATAAGAATATTGTTGTGGTTGATGATGTAATGAATTCAGGTGCAACATTAATTTATGGAGTTCGTCATTTTTTAAATGTACCTATTAAGAAAATGAAAACAGCTGTTTTGGTGGATAGAAACCATAAATTATATCCTGTAAAAGCTGATTTTAAAGGATTGTCACTTTCTACTTCACATCTTGAACATATTCAAGTGGTGTTTGGAGCAGAAGATTGTTACGCGTATTTAGACTAGGTAATGGATTTCGTTTGCAATTTCTGCAAGAGATTTATCATCAACACGAATACTGTGTTTTGCAAAATTGTAATAATACGAACGTTCTAAAACGTGAGCACCAATAAATTCTTCTAAATTTTCAACATTGTGAAGAAGAGGTCTTGAAGATTTCGTGTTTTTTAATCTTAGGGTTAGGGTAGAGATATTTGCTTTCAGAAAAAAGGATTCAACATCTTTATGCTGTAGTAAAAGATGGTTGTTAGCATAGCAAGGTGTACCACCTCCAAGACTAAGAACAAAAGAATGGTTGTTTTTAATAAAGTCGTTAAAAATCTCGTGTTCTTTTTTTCTGAAATAGATTTCTCCTTTTTGGTTAAAAATTTCAGCAATACTCAATCCTTCCTTTTGTTCAATGATTTCATCAAGGTCATAAAAGGGAATATTTCGTAAATTGGATAATATTTTACCAATAGAGGTTTTTCCACTGCCCATATATCCTGTTAGAATAATTTTTGTACTCATGTTAAAATATTGTAAATAAATGTTTTATAAAAAAGCATAAAAAACACATCAAAATTAATTAAAAAAAACTTTTGTTTTCATAAAAAAAACATACTATATTTGCACTCGCATTTCAGAAGATGCACGACTCGATAGCTCAGTTGGTAGAGCACAACACTTTTAATGTTGGGGTCCTGGGTTCGAGCCCCAGTCGGGTCACAAGTTCATTTTTTTTGTAAAACTTATTACAGGTTACATGACTCGATAGCTCAGTTGGTAGAGCACAACACTTTT
>JBHBEQ010000168.1:0-4184 GCA_041785575.1 Flavobacterium sp. | reverse complement strand
GATTGTTCCTATTTTTAAACGTAGATAATTAAGCAAAAGATATTTTACATTTGTCAAATAAAAAATGATAAAAAAAATAGTATTTGCTAGAAAATAACTAATTTTGCAAAAAAAAGATAATGAAAAAGATTTTACTATTAGCCGTTGTAGCAATGGCTGCTATTAATGCTAAAGCTCAAGAAGTACAAAAAGATTCTCTATGGACTTTAAAAGGAAATGTAACCGTATTAGGAAGTCAATCTAGTTTTTCTAATTGGCAAGCAGGAGGACAAAATAACTTTGCTGTGAATGGAGTTGTAAACTATGATGCAAATTATAAAAAAGGAGATATCACTTGGGATAACAAACTTATCGCAATGTATGGTTTCAACCAGTTAAAAGGAGGTTTTAAACAAAAGACAGACGATCGTTTAGAAATTAACTCGGTATTGGGGAAACAAGTGGCAGCGTCCAATCAAGAGTGGTACTACTCGTTCTTTATGAACTTTAAAACGCAATTTGATACAGGGTATGATCCGAAAGTTGTGGGGTATAGAAACTCTCATTTTATGTCGCCGGCATATTTACAATTTGGACCTGGTATGTTGTGGAAGAAAAACGATAACTTAAAAGTGAATATTGCACCTGCTACAGCTCGCTTTATCTTTGTTAATAAACAGTTTACAGTGGATAGAGAGTCTTTTGGTGTAGCACAAGGGGAAACAATGAGATTTGAATTAGGTGCTTCGTTAAGTGCTTATTACAAAGTGCAATTAATGGAAAATTTTACTATAGAAAACATTCTTAATTTGTACTCTAATTATTTAGACAAGCCTCAAAACGTAGATATCGATTATCAATTAAATGCAGTTTTGAAGGTGAATAAATACATTTCTACAAACTTCTTGTTCCAAACTATTTATGATGATAATGCATATAAAGGTTTTCAGACAAGACATACTTTAGGGGTTGGTATAACAGCTAATTTCTAAAAATAAATAGACAAAAAGTAAAGGCTGCTCTATAGAGTGGCCTTTTTTATTGTTAAAGATTATTTTATGCTGAATAGTTTTTATACACAAAAATTAAAACATTTTTAAAGAAGCAAGCTTAGAAACGTATTTTCCGACAACGTCAAATTCTAAATTTACTTTAGTTCCAATTTTATAGTGTTTGAATAAGGTGTTTTCTAAAGTGTAAGGAATGATAGCAACACTAAACGTGTTTATGTCTGAATTTACAACTGTTAGACTGGTGCCATCTACAGTGATAGAACCTTTTTCAATGGTGATATTTCGAAGAGAACTATCGTATTCAAATGTAAAATAAGTGCTACCATCGGCTTCTTTGATATCAATACAAATAGCAGTTTGGTCTACGTGACCTTGTACGATGTGTCCATCAAGACGATCGCTGAGTTTCATTCCTCTTTCAAGGTTGATTTCTTGTCCAATAGACCATTGTCCAATAGTGGTTTTGTCTATAGTTTCTTTAATTGCAGTAACCTGAAAAATGTCACCATCAATGGCAACTACTGTAAGACAAATACCATTGTGAGCAACACTTTGGTCTATTTTTAATTCATTTGTAAATGAAGAAGAAACGAAAAGGTGCAAATTTTCTTGTTCTCTTTCTAAGCGAACAATTTTTCCTATTGACTCTACTATACCGGTAAACATATCCAAAATAATTTTAGTAACTTTGTCAAAAATAGGAAATAATATTTTTACATGAGTAAAAAAGGAGAAAATATACTTTTAGGAATTTCAATAGGAGATATGAATGGCATAGGGCCAGAAGTCGTTTTGAAATCGCTTGAAGACCAACGAATGATGGAGTTTTGTACACCTGTCATTTTTGCTAATTTAAAATTGGTTTCATTTTTGAAAAAAATGCTCAAATGCACGAATAATTTTCATGGAATTGATAGCATAGAGCAAGTTCAATTAGGAAAGATCAATGTTTTAAATGTTTGGCGCGAAGGAGTAAATATAGAAGTAGGTACCTTAGATGAAAATGTAGGAAAATATGCCATTCGTTCATTTCGAGAGGCTACAAAACATTTGAAAGAAGGAAAGATAGACGTGTTGGTTACAGCACCAATAAACAAATATAGTGTGCAATCGGAAGAGTTTTCATTTCCTGGACATACAGATTATCTCAATCAAGAATTAGATGGAGATGCTCTAATGTTAATGGTACACAATGGTTTGAGAATAGGTTTGTTTACAGATCACGTGCCTTTATCTGAAGTGTCGGAGAAAATTACATCGGAATTGTTGGTGCAAAAAATCCAAACGGTTCACCAAAGTTTGATACAGGATTTTAATATTTTGAAACCAAAAATTGCAGTTTTGGGATTAAATCCACATTGTGGCGACAATGGAGTAATTGGAAAAGAAGATCAAGAAGTGGTTTCCACTGTAGTAGAAGATCTTTTTTCTAAGGGGGTGCTTGTAGCAGGTCCGTATGCGGCAGATGGCTTTTTTGGGAGTGAAATGTACAAGAATTTTGATGCAATAATTGCGTGTTATCACGATCAAGGATTGATTCCGTTTAAAACATTAGCTTTTGGGAAAGGCGTTAATTATACCGCGGGATTAAATAAAATCAGAACGTCGCCAGATCACGGAACGGCATTTGATATTGCAGGAAAAGGCATTGCGGATTTTGAATCATTTAGAGAAGCAATTTATCTTGCATTAGATGTTTACAAGAATAGATGTGAATACGAAGAATCTGTTAAAAATGCAATGAAAAAAAAGACAGATTTGTTGGAAAATGAAAAAAAAGAAGTTTCTAGAAATAGGGAGCAATTTCTTGAATAGGAAAAAACAAACAAGGTGTAAAGAAGTGTTTTGAAAAAAAATCATAAAAAAGCTTGATTTGTTTCAGAAAAAATATATCTTTGCACGCTCAAATAGATTGTTATGAATCGTGAACGAGATTTTCTAATCCAGTTTTCTGGGTTGAAATTAGGTAAGCATCAATTCGAATATCAGATTGATAAAACGTTTTTCAGTTTATTTGAATTTGAAGAGTATGAAGACGTTGCTGTTCAAGTGGAGGTAGAGTTGGAAAAGAAAACAACAATGCTTGAATTGCAAATCAAACATCAAGGGGTGGTTAAAGTTCCTTGTGATTTGACAGGTGAGGTCTTTGAATTGCCGATAAAAGGACAACTGGATTTAGTAGTTAAGTTTGGGGATAAATTTGATGATGAAAACGAAGAGCTACTAATACTGCCACATGGAGAATTTCAGTTAAGTGTAGCGCAGTATATTTACGAATCAATTGTGTTGTCGGTACCTGCAAAGCGAATACATCCTGGTGTTGAAGATGGTACTCTAAATTCTGAAGCTTTGGACTATCTTGATTATAGAGAAGAAGTTGAGGAGGAAGAAGAAGATAAAGATACAGACCCTAGATGGGATATATTAAAACAACTATTAACGGATAAAAAATAATACAAAATGGCACATCCTAAGAGAAAAACCTCGAAAACAAGAAGAGATAAAAGAAGAACTCACTACAAAGCTGTAGCTCCTGCGGTTGCTACATGTGCAGTAACAGGTGAAGCTCACTTGTTCCACAGAGCTTATTGGCACGAAGGAAAAATGTACTACAGAGGTCAAGTAGTGATTGATAAAACAGAGGCTTAATACAGCTTTAACGGAAAAGGGCTACTCGATAAGGGTAGCCCTTTTTTATTTATTTAAATGAATAATTGCGATGTTTTTGAATAAAAAAACGTCAAAATTGTTTCAAATATACTTTTATTTGATTTTTTTTTGTAATTTTCCACACTTTTTGGATGCTTAAAGGAATTAAAAAAGTGACACAACTATGACAAAGATAACAGCAGCGATTACAGCTATCGGAAAATATGTTCCAGACTACGTGCTTTCTAATAAAATATTAGAAGAAATGGTAGACACTAATGATGAATGGATCACCTCACGTACAGGAATTAAAGAACGTAGAATATTGAAAGAGGAAGGTAAAGGAGCTTCTTATCTCGCAATACAAGCTGCAAAAAACCTATTTGAAAAATCAGGTGTAAAACCAGAGGAGATAGACCTTGTAATCTTATCTACTGCAACACCAGATATGCCAGTAGCTTCAACAGGGGTGTATGTGGCAACTCAAATTGGAGCAGTGAATGCTTTTGCCTTTGATTTATCAGCAGCTTGTTCGAGCTTTTT
>JBHBEQ010000167.1:0-5111 GCA_041785575.1 Flavobacterium sp. | reverse complement strand
GGAGCATCTACAGGAGAACACGAAGCTGTAGAATTACGCGATGGAGGACATCATTGGATGGGAAAAGGAGTTTTAAATGCAGTAAAAAATGTAAATGAAGTGATTTCTGAAGCTATCGTTGGATATAGCGTATTCGAACAAAATGCTATCGATCAGGTGATGATTGAATTAGATGGAACACCAAATAAATCTAATATTGGGGCAAATGCTATATTAGGAGTGTCATTGGCAGTTGCAAAAGCAGCGGCTAATGAATTGGGAATGCCTTTGTATCGTTACGTAGGTGGTGTTTCTGCCAATACATTACCAGTGCCAATGATGAATATCATCAATGGAGGGTCGCATTCAGATGCTCCTATCGCATTTCAAGAATTTATGATTATGCCTGTTTCAGCACATAATTTTACGGAAGCAATGCAAATGGGAACAGAAGTGTTTCATCATTTGAAAAAAGTATTACACGATAGAAACCTTTCTACAGCAGTAGGAGATGAGGGAGGTTTTGCACCAAATTTGGCAGGAGGTACAGAAGATGCTTTAGATTCTATCAAATTAGCTGTCGAAAAAGCGGGATATAAATTCGGAAAAGATATTATGATTGCCCTAGATTGTGCTTCTTCAGAATTTTACGTAAACGGAAAATATGATTATACTAAATTTGAAGGACAATCTGGAAAAGTACGTACTTCAGAAGAACAAGCAGAATACTTGGCAGAATTGTGTGAAAAATACCCAATTATTTCAATAGAAGACGGAATGTATGAAGATGATTGGGCAGGTTGGAATTTGTTGACTAAAAAAATAGGAAACAAAGTACAATTGGTAGGAGATGACTTGTTTGTAACAAATGTTGCTCGTTTAGAAAGAGGAATAAATGAAGGAACTGCAAACTCTATTCTAATTAAAGTAAACCAAATTGGAACACTATCTGAAACAATCGCTGCTGTAAACATGGCACACAATGCAGGGTATACATCGGTAATGTCACACCGTTCTGGAGAAACAGAAGACAATACGATAGCAGATTTGGCAGTTGCATTAAATTGTGGACAAATCAAAACAGGTTCTGCTTCTCGTTCAGATCGTATGAGTAAATACAATCAATTATTGCGAATAGAAGAAGAATTAGGAAGTGTTGCATACTATCCACAAATGAAAGCTTTTAAAGTAAGAAAGTAATAAAAAAAGTCGTATAATACGACTTTTTTTTATTTTGAAATCTATATAAAAATTAAAAAGATTACAACAAAAAAAAAATTACGAAAAACGATTTTATTTGTAGTAATAAATTTTGCAGAAGAAAAAGATTTTAATAAATTCGCATATAGCTAAATAAATAAAACAAAATAAATATGTCTAATAACACTGCTACTATAGAAGTAAATGGGAAAAAGGTAGAATTGCCAGTGATCGTTGGTACAGAAAACGAGGTCGCAATTGATATAGAAAAGTTAAGAGCTCTAACAGGAGCAGTTACCTTAGATTCAGGGTATAAAAATTCAGGTTCGTGCAAAAGTGCAATTACATTTTTGGATGGAGAGGAAGGGATATTGAGATATCGTGGATATGCAATTGAAGATTTAGCAGACAAATCTAATTTCTTAGAAGTTGCGTATTTAATTATCTTTGGAGAACTACCAACACAGCAACAAATTACCAAATTTGAAGAGGATATTCGCAAGCATACCTTGGTTAACGAGGAAATGAAAAATATTATTGATGGTTTTCCAAGAAATGCTCACCCGATGGGAGTATTGTCGTCGTTGACTTGTGCGTTGACAGCGTTTAATCCTAAAGTGGTAAACGTAGAAGACGACCAACAAATGTATGATGCCGTATGTAAAATAATGGCTAAATTTATGGTTGTTGCTACTTGGACGTATAGAAAAGCAAAAGGATATCCATTAAACTACTACGATAACACTAAATCGTATGTGGAAAACTTCTTACACTTGATGTTTGAATTGCCAACAGGGCCTTACAAAGTAAATCCAATTGTACAAAATGCAATAGACAAGTTGTTTATCTTACACGCAGATCACGAACAAAACTGTTCTACTTCTACAGTTCGTATGGTAGGATCTTCTCACGCAGGGTTGTTTGCGTCAATTTCTGCAGGGGTTTCAGCTCTTTGGGGACCACTACACGGTGGAGCAAACCAAGCTGTATTAGAAATGTTAGAAGAAATCCAAAAAGATGGTGGTGATGCAGATAAATATCTTGCAAAAGCTAAAGATAAAAACGATCCGTTCCGTTTAATGGGATTCGGACACAGAGTTTATAAAAACTTTGACCCACGTGCACGTATCATCAAAAAAGCTGCTGATGAAGTATTAGCAGATTTAGGTGTAGCTGATCCTATTCTGAAAATTGCAAAAGATTTGGAAGAAAAAGCATTAAAAGATCCATATTTTGTGGAGAGAAATTTATATCCAAATGTGGATTTTTATTCAGGAATCATCTACCGTGCATTAGGAATACCAACTGAAATGTTTACAGTAATGTTTGCTATTGGACGTTTACCAGGATGGGTTGCTCAATGGAAAGAAATGCGAGTAAACAAAGAGCCTATCGGTCGTCCTCGTCAGGTATATGTAGGTGAACCGTTGAGAAAATTTAAAGAGATGAAAGATAGATAATATTAATCATGTCTAAATTCATAAAAAAGCCGTCCAACACAAGTTGTAGACGGCTTTTTTTATGCTGTTTTAACGTTCGTAAACAGTTAGTTTTGTACAATAGTAGAAGTTGTAATACAAACTCTAATTTTTCATGCAGATGACTTTAAATTCTTTAGTATAATTATAAAAAAAGCTGTCCATTCAGACAGCTTTTTTCGATTTTATGATTTAAGAATTTCTAAATTTATAAATTGAGTGATAAGTAAAGCTTTTCCTTTTTCTCTATAAATTTGTATCATCTTATAAAGAAAAGTTTTTCATTTTACAACAAAAAATCTGTAAGAGGACTAGATGCTTGTGCTGTATTTTGCACTGCTCCCAAACCACTTTCGTAAGCTCTTCTTCCAGCGATTACAGCTTCTTTAAAGGCAATAGCCATCTCAATAGGATTTCCAGCTACTGCAATAGCAGTGTTTACCAATACGGCATCTGCACCAAGTTCCATCGCTTTTGCAGCATCAGATGGAGCTCCAATTCCTGCATCTACAACAACTGGAACCTTAGATTGCTCAATTATGATTTCTAGAAAATCAATTGTTCGCAACCCTTTGTTACTACCGATAGGCGCACCAAGTGGCATTACAACGGCAGTACCTGCTTCTTCTAGAAGTTTACACAAAACTGGATCTGCGTGGATATATGGCATTACAACAAAACCTAATTTAGCCAATTCTTCTGTAGCTTTTAGCGTTTCAATAGGGTCTGGTAACAAATATCGTGGATCTGGATGAATTTCTAATTTGATAAAATTGGTCTCTAAAGCTTCACGAGCAAGTTGTGCAGCTAAAACAGCCTCTTGAGCGTTTCGGGCACCAGAAGTGTTAGGTAATAAATTGGTTTTAGTTTTTTGTAATTCGCCTAGTAAAGGGTCTTCAGGAGCGTCTAAATCTACTCTTTTTAATGCCATTGTCACTAATTCCGATTCAGATGCAATTATAGCTTCTCTCATCAACTCAAGGTTTCCAAATTTACCTGTTCCGAGGAATAATCTTGAATGGAATTCTTTATCTTTTATTTGTAACATTTTCTCTAGTTTTATGATAGTTTAAATGGAGGTATTTTTGGCAAAAATAAGAATATTTACTTTTTTACAATATATTATTTCAATTTCTCTTCCCATTCTATGCCACTAATGTCGGTGAGTTTCAAACGATAGTTGGGTTGTAATTCTATATCAGAAATATCAACCGAAACATCGGCTTTTGCTCCTAAAGGAAGTATTAAACTGTGTTTTCCTGCCTTTATTTTTGCAACATAATGGTTTTTTATGTTTTCTTCTGCAAATTCAGATAGTTCTTTTTGTCCCCAGCGTTTAACAACTTCATTTTTAGGATTTAAAATCTCTATTCTTATAAGGAAAGAACCATAAACATCAGCTCCTTCAACGCGAAATAACTCAAAAGTAAGCGTTTTTTCGTTATATTTTATGTTAGATATTTCCACTTTTGGGCGAACAGATTTGTTGTGCAACTTTCCAAATACTCCTCCGTGGAAATATTGATTGGTATACAAAGTCATTCCAAAAATAAACAAAGAAACCATCAAAATCACTCGTTTGGGAATCATAAAATCACCCGAACCTAAAACCTTAAACCATTTTTTAGAAGCTAAAACACGATTCTTTTGCAATAAATAATTATCGATAGAATAATAACCACCGCCCGATAGAAAAAGTGTAAAGCCACTGGCAATACCCAACACGCCTATTTGCCATTCATCTAAACAAGTGGTGCCAATCCAGCCTGAACCAAGTAAAATTCCGAATGCAAGAAAGAAAACTCCTACGCTCATCAAGCGATTTAAAAAACCAATAATGATAAAAAAGCCAACAATAGCTTCCACAATAGTGAAAGCAACCATTGAAAAGTGCAATGCTTCCGGATTGGATACTAAATATTCTATAACGGGTTTTATTCCTAAAGCATTGGGTAAAAAATGATTGAATTTTTCGCCTATATACCCAGCTTCTTCTGGAATTAATTTATTGTCAATGATGAGTCTTCTCCAAAACGCTGAAAAATACGTCCAACCGATAACCCATCGAAGGGATAAAGTGAATAATCCTGATGTTTGAAATACTTTTTCTGTTGAATATGTCATAATAAATTGAATTATAAGTTAAACAATAAGAAAACGTGTTATTGAAATTCAATGACAAAAGTGTTTTTAACTTAAATAATTCAATTTTAGCTGTTTGTATAGTATGTAAATAGGTGGACTGTTATTTTGGATATTATACGTCTTCGGAAAGGAACTATTCCAAGTTGGTTCAATTCTTTCAGAAGTAGATGTACTTACAACAACGTCTTTTTCTTTTTCTTGTTGGACTTCAACTTGGTTTTCTACCGAATAAAACGAGCAATTACTTGTAGGAAGTTGGGTTTTTGCTCCATGTAGAGGTTTGGAAATTTCCAATGAAATTATATGCTC
>JBHBEQ010000166.1:0-4877 GCA_041785575.1 Flavobacterium sp. | reverse complement strand
GATTTGAGTTCTGCCAAATGTTTTAGACAGTCTTCTTGGGTCTTAAATTTCTCTGAAAACTCGAACAAACTAAGGTCAGATTGCTTATTGCCTATCATATCGGTTTATATTTTTGTGCAAAGATATAAGATTTTTGATATTTGATAAAAGGGTAAGTCAAAATATAAATTTTATGGACTATATCGTTTCTTTTTAATAAGACAATATGGTAAAAAGGGCTATCTTAATATTTTAGATAGCCCTTTATAGGTTTAGAACTCAACCCTAATATGATAAATTCTACTATTATATGTGAGATTATTTATCTACTTCCACCTGCCCACCAAACATTTTGATTATAAATGTAAGAGCCATCTCCAGTAGCTTCTTTTACATTAGGGTTGGTAGTTGTGTCACTTGAACCATATACACATCTTAAAGGAAATAAACCTTGCGTATTTAATGGATTTTGAAGTTCAATAAAATCCCCCTCTCCTAATGCTTTTAATCTACGAATATCATTATAAGCTATTGGACTTTCTCCTGAAGCACCAAAAGTACCTAAATACTTCTGTATCATAATTTCTCGTATAGGATCTGCTGTAAACAATGGGAGTACAGAGGTATCAAAGTAAGACTCTGCTTCCAAAGTAGTAATAGGTGAAGTTGTAGCTGTGAGTCCTCCATTGCTTACTACTGTGGGAGCCGTTAAAGCTGCTGTAATAGATAGTTCAGCATTAGCAATAGCAGCCACAATAGCCTGTTTCAGTGTAGCTTGTGCATTAGCTGTTTGTCCTAAACGAGCTTCTGCTTCTGCTTTCAAAAATAACAATTCGTGATAACTCATCAACAATGTAGAAGCTGTTTGTGCGTATCCAAAAACAGATGTATTATAATATCCTTGCTTTTGCTCAACTTGTCCATTAGGAGCAACTAAGAAATTAGAATCTGTATTACTTTCTATTTGTTTTCCTTCTTTATCAAAAAATACACGTTTAAGACGAGGATCATTACGGGTAATCAATTTTTTAGAAAGACTTTCACTTGCTGCAAAACCTGAACGACTCCAAAAAACATCAAAGAGAGGGTTTAAGTTTGTTGCATTATACACATTGAAAGCCGCTTGTTCCTCTGCTGAGGTAAAAGATTTGCTTATATAATCAAGGATTTTTGTCAAATCTCCGTTTTTATCAGCAGAACGATGTAAAGTTTGCATAGTATAACGTGCTTTCAAGCCATAAGCTAACTTTGTCCATTTATCAGTATTTCCTCCGTACAAAAAGTCATATGTAGTCATTCCTCCTGTTCCACTGACATCTTTCTTCGCCAAATCATCAATAGCAGCGTCTAAAAGTGCAAATATTTCTTTATAAATAACCTCTTGTTTATCTAAGACAGGTGTCATATACAAAGGGAGCTTGTCATTGTTAAGAACAGCTGCTTGTGAGTAGGGAGCATCACCAAAATTATCTGCCAAAATAGCTGAATTTATAGCCAAAAGAACCTCAGCTATTCCTTTAGTAGGGTAATTTCCTTCTTGATCACCACCTATGGAACATTTTGCCAAAGCCACACGAGTATCTTTAATATTTCTATATAATGTTCTCCAAGCATTGTTAAATGTAGAAGGAACTGCAATTCCATTTCGGGTTTCAGCTTGGTAAAACTGATTATTTATACCAGCTTCGTGTTCTACAAATATTGAAGCATACGTGTTAAAATCACCTCCTATACTATAAAATGCTGAAGAAGTAATTACTTCTGATAATATCATTTTAGCAGGAACATCGTTGGCGTTATTTCTATCTCTATTGATATCATCCATAGTATCTTCTGAACATCCTACAAATAAAGAGAGAGAAGTTATAAAAAATAAAGGTTTTATAATTTTTTTCATTATTATTAATTTTTAAAATTTCACATTAAGTCCGAACCCGTAGCTTGATACACCTGGTAATGAAAAACGCTCAAACGCTCCTGCCATATTGGTGTTACCTTGTGATACTTCTGGGTCAAAACCTTTCAATTCAGACCATAAAATTAAGTTTCGAGCAAAAACACTTGCTGTAACTGATAGTCCTTTTTCTTTAAGTGCAAAAGGATAACTAAGCGATATTTCTCTAAGTTTTACAAATGAATTGTCGTATACATACGATTCAGAAATATTTGCTATTCTATTATAATAACTTTGAGCATCTGTTGCAATATCATTTGTTGCATATATAGGCTTTCCATTACTATCAGTTCCTGTTATTTTTACCGCATCAGGAACAATGAAAGTTCCACCAGCATTTCTGATATCAGCACTTTCTTGACTTACTCCGTAAAGTCCCATCAAACCTGCTGTCCCGTGATACATTTGTCCGCCATTTTTCCAATCAAATACGGCAGAAAGTTTAAATTTATAAACATCTAATGTTGTTGAAAAACCTAATTTAAAATCAGGTGATACTGTTCCGATCACTTTTTCTTCTCCTTCTTGTGGAAGACCTTTGGCATCAACAACAATTTGTCCTGCATCATTACGTAAGTAGGAAACTCCATAGATCACTGGAAATTTGTAACCAATACCTGCTCTTACCTGTGGTTCAACAAAACCTCCTAAGAAAATACTTTCAACTCCTTCTGCCAAAGAATCAACATAATTGTCTATTTTGGAGAAGTTGAATGAAAAACTCCAATTTACATTGTCTTTTCTAACAGGATTAACAGTCAAGGTAGCCTCATGTACATTGGTATGAATAGAACCTCCATTAGTTACCATACTGTTTGAACCTGTTGAGCCCGCCAAAGGAACTGAGAATATTTGGTCTTTTACATTTTGTCGTGAATACGTATAACTTACATCAAACAATCCATTCACAAAAGTCAAATCTGCTCCTACTTCATAAGATTGGGTATTTTGAGGTTTCAAATTAGGGTCATATACCGTTGTATGAAGGGTGTAAGGTTTTATACCATTGATAGGATATGTAATAGGCGTTCCACTTGAAAAACCTCCACCATAGCCAGGAGTACGGAAATAAGTTGGAATGTAATCTCCTGCTTGACCTACTTCTGCATAAGAAGCTCTTAATTTTCCAAATGTTAAAACATTGTTTTTAAGTGCTGGTAACTCTGTAAATACTACCCCCAAAGAGGTTGATGGATAGAAAAATTGTCGATTACCACGTGGCATTGTTGAAACTATGTCTTGACGTCCTGTAACTCCCAAGAAAATAAAGTTTTTGTAAGAAAGATTCACATTTGCGAAGAAACCAACCGTTCTTTCCTCTCTGTATGTAGCATCTGCTGTATAGGTTCCTACATTTCGTAAGCTATTCCAACCTGGTATGTTAAAGTTTTGTCCATATCCGTATAGATATTTTCTATCATAATTGATAAATTCATTTCCAAGTAAAGCATCAAGAGTAAAATTATCATTCATTTTCCAATTATAAGAAGCTGTAAGCAAAGAGTTTATCTCTTTTATCATATAATCAGCTACTTCCATTTCTCCTCTTGCATTAGAATGTCCATATCCCCAAATATCTTCATAGTTGGTGGTATAAGCATCTGCTCCTAATTGATATTTTACCTCTAAGTGATGATTTGTTGTATTAAAATTAGTGTTATACTTCACAAAAGCATTCCCGAAGAAACGTTGTGTTTTTTCTTTAAAACTATTGTTTTCTACTGCCCAATAAGCTCCATCAAAAACACCTGTTGATCTATAAGTATTTTGACGATAAGGATTTCCTAAATAATGAGAAGGAATTCCTTGCAAATCGTAACTTGGTGGTGCAGGAAATACGGTAGCCATAATACCATTGTTTGCTCCTGTTTGCTTAGCAATATCAGATACAATAAAGTTTCCGGTAAACCCTGTTGTCCATTGGTCTGATAGTTTTATTTCTGCACCTAATTTTGCAGTAGTTCTTGTCATTTCAGTTGAAGGAACAATACCTTGCGTAGAAGTGTTTCCCAATGAGAATGAATAATTTCCTTTTTCAAAACCTTGAACTACATTAAAAGAATGATTTATTGTATGTCCTGTTCTGAAAAAACGACCTATATTATCATATACTTGCGGAGTAGCCCAAGGATCTAACCCTGCGTTTGCTCTTTGTGGTACATAGTATTTACCTGGCTGGAGTCCAGAGGCATTAGTATAGCGATTAGTCACATTCCCTCCATAAGTAGGGTCATTAGGTAATTCTGAAATTTTAGGTCCCCAAGAAGTAGATGATATTGGAGAATAAGAACCTCCTGTACCTTGTGCATACTCTGTTTGTATGTCAGGTTTTGTAACTATTTGTTCAAAAGAAACACTAGTGTTATAATTGAACTCCGGTTTTCCTACTTTTCCTTTTCCACTTTTGGTAGTAATCAAAATGACTCCATTGGAAGCTCTCATACCATATAGAGCAGAAGCCGCTTGACCTTTTAGTATTTGAATATCTGCAATGTCATTAGGGTCAATATCTACGCCACGGTTAGCATAATCGGCTCCTGAAACAGAATCTCCCGTTCCTACATCAGCAGTAGAAGCCACAGGCATACCATCTATTACGTATAAAGGTGAGTTGTTTCCTGTAAAGGAACGAGCTCCACGTATAGTTATTTTAGAAGAGCTACCAGGCATACCTGATGACTGATTTATTTCTATTCCAGAAACTTTACCTTGTAAAGCCGTAGCAACATTCGTACTGGCTGCCTGAGTTAATTCTTCTGAATTTACTTTCTGTGTAGCATACCCTAAGGATTTTTCACTACGCGAAATTCCCATTGCGGTTACAACAACCTCTCCAAGTTCTTCAATATCATCTTGCATCACTGCATCTATTCTGGTGGTTGAGGCTGTAACGGTTTTAACCAGTGTTTTAAGTCCTAACCCCATAAAATGAAGTACCTGATTG
>JBHBEQ010000165.1:0-6558 GCA_041785575.1 Flavobacterium sp. | reverse complement strand
GAATATACAAATTAATTACTTAATATTCAAATATTTAAATAACTATTTCTTATTTCTTGTCCTGCAAAGGTCTCTAATAATTAATAAAAGACCATCAACCAACAACCAAACTCAAGTTTTGAGTGTTGAGTGCTGAGTGTTGAGTTGGTTTACAATTAACCATTAATCATTTACAATTAACAATTAACACCTTCGCGTTTCTTGGCGTCTTAGCGGTTGGTGTTTTTTTACCGCAAAGATGCAAAGGTTACGCGGAGAACGCATCAAGCCTTCGACTCCGAGGCTGATATTTAGCGAAACTTTTCTTTGAGAGTTCAAAGCTTATAGGCTTAAAGCCTACGACTGCGAGTCTAGATTTAACATTTTTTGTGTATTAAATAATAATTATTATATTTGCGGAATAACAATAAACGCAAATAGATGAAAAAAGAACTAACTATTTTATGTGTTGGGCTTTCTGCTGTTGCCTTTTCCCAAAACCAAGTGGGAATCAATACAGCTACTCCACAATCTACTCTAGATGTAAAAAATGCTAATGCAAGCGGTACCACCAACGAGGGAATTATCGCTCCTATTCTTACCAAGACGAGAGTGGCCAATATCGCTACACCTGTAGAAGGAACGCTTGTCTATGTCAATAACACGGCATATACTGCAGGCTCAAACACTATTATTAACAACCGTGTAGCCAACATTACTGAAAAAGGATACTATTTCTACAATGGTATTGTGTGGGTAAAAGCAGCTGACACAAATCTTTATAATGCTAATGGAACTCTTGTATCTAATAGAGTAGTAAATCAAGATGGAAAAAGATTAACATTCCAAAATGGTGTTATAAATATCTCAGGAGAAAGCCTTTGGGCTCCTCTAAGAATAAACTCATTACATGCGGATGGAGCTATTGTTCACTTAAGTGGTACAGATGTGAACAAGCCTGTAATGTACCGAGCTACTACGGATGGACATGCGGAAATTAGAGCTCAAGAGGGCACTATTTTTATGAATAGAGATACGGGATATGTAGGAATAGGCACATCTCTGCCTTCTGCAAGGCTTCACGTATCAGGCTCTGCAAGAGTAACGGGGATTCCTGCAGGTGAATCCACAGATCAAATTGTGACCACAGATGGAGATGGTAATTTGAGGAAAAGGTCCGTAAGCGATGTTGTAGCATCCGGAAACTTTATACAAAATCAGAATAGTACAACACAAAGTGCTAATTATCGAATCAGCGGTACAGGTATAGCTGGAGCATTCAGAACAAGTGGAGATTTGACCAATCAAGGGTTTGTAAGAATAAACTCAGGTTCGGAAACCAGTACAGGTTGGGTAGGTTTCTATAAGGCTGGCGAAACCACAGATACACGCATTGGATATATAGGAAGCAATAATGCCAATATGTATTATAGTGCAGAAAATGGGGCTCATCACGTATTTACTACCACGGGAAATGTGGGTATAGGTATTTCCTCGCCTACAGCAAAACTTCATGTAGCAGGAAACGCAAGAATTACAAACATCCCTACAGGAGCATCGGATGATCAGATTGTTACTATAGATACAGATGGTAATCTAAGAAAGAGAACCGTTTCAAGTATTGACACCAACACTACTTACACAGGTTCTACATCTGTTACATTAAATGGAACAAGCTTTGAAAGAGCAGCCTTAACAGGAGACGTAACAGCCGCAGCAAATAGCAATGCTACAACAGTTACAGCTATCCAAGGTAAGACTGTTGCAACAACAGCTCCAACGAACGGACAAGTGCTTAAATGGAATGGTACAGCTTGGACTCCATCAGCAGATACAGGTTTGACAACTGAAGTTGATGGTATTGTTGGAAACGAAGTTCTCAACGCAACAGCTAATAAAGGTTTAACAAGAGCGGGAGATGGTACAGCTACATCACCTTACACCTTAGGTTTAACAGATGGTACAGCTAACGGACAAGTAATGAAGTGGAATGCTACTACTAATAGTTGGGCACCTGCCGCCGATACAGATACTAACACTACTTACACAGGTTCTACATCCGTTACATTAAATGGAACAAGTTTTGAAAGAGCTGCATTAACAGGAGACGTAACTGCCGCAGCAAATAGCAACGCTACAACAGTTACAGCTATCCAAGGTAAGGCTGTTGCTACAACTGCTCCAACAAACGGACAAGTACTCAAATGGAATGGAACAGCTTGGGTGCCTGCTGTAGACGAAAATACAAATACGACCTATACAGGTTCTACATCCGTTACATTAAGCGGAACTAGCTTCCAACGAGCAGCCTTAACAGGAGACGTAACTGCCACGGCAAATAGTAATACGGTTACTATTAACAATGGTGCAGTAACAGCGGCAAAACTTAACCAAATGGGAGCAACTTCAGGTCAGGTTCTCAAATGGAATGGTACAGCTTGGGCGCCTGCTGCAGACGACAATACAAATACGAATACCAATATTTACACGAGTAATGGTGTTCTTTCTGGAGCAAGAACGGTTAATTTAAGTGGAAACAATCTTATGTTTCTCGGTGAAGGTAACTTTGGTATAGGAACTTCAATTCCTTCTGCAAAACTCCATGTACATGGAAATGCAAGAATTGCAAATATTCCTATAGGAGCATCGGATGACCAGATTGTTACTGTAGATACAGATGGTAATCTAAGAAAAAGAACCGTTTCAAGTATTGATACCAACACTACGTACACCGCAGGGAACGGGCTTACTTTATCAGGTACTGAGTTTAGTTTGCCAGTAACCACCAGCGGAACAGGTAATGTAGTAACTGGAGTTACACAAACAGCCAACGGAATTACTGTAACCAAAGGAAATGTAAATTTTACAGACACCAACACAACCTACACTGCAGGGAACGGGCTTACTTTGTCAAATACTGAGTTTAGTTTGCCAGTAGCGACTACAGGGACAGGTAATGTCGTGACTGGGGTAACCCAAACAGCCAACGGAATTACCGTAACCAGAGGAAATGTAATAGATACCAATACTACCTACACCGCAGGAAACGGACTTACTTTATCGGGAACCCAGTTTAGTATGCCAGTAACTACTACGGGAACAGGCAATGTAGTAACTGATGTTACACAAACAGCCAACGGAATTACCGTAACCAAAGGAAATGCTAATCTTTCGAATACCAATATTTACAACTCCAATGGTACTATTACTACCCAAAGAGATGTGGCATTAAGTGGACAGTTTTTAAATTTCAATAATGGTTATGTTCAAGTCAATAGTGCAAATGGTCTCTATGCTCCACTTAGAGTTAATTCTAATCATTCCGAAGGAGCTATTATGTTACTACATCCTAATAATACGGCTAATCAAGTACATGTACGAGCAACGACTGCAGGAGACGCTGTGTTGACAACCAATGGCGGAGGGTATGTTTGGATAACAAAAAATACAGGAAATGTGGGTATAGGTACTTCTGCTCCAAGTTCAAAGCTTCATGTGGCAGGAGATATCCGTACCAATGCGGTAATCTACAACTCTGATGCTCGTTTGAAAAAAGATGTTCAAAATATTTCTAATGCAACGGCTACGGTGAACAATCTGCGCTCAGTAACATACCATTGGAATGCAGACGGCAAGAAAAAAGGTGGAAACGATACCTTACAATATGGTTTCATCGCTCAAGAAGTAGAAAAAGTATTACCTGCTTTGGTAAATACAGATGCTGAAGGGTATAAGTCGGTAAACTATGTAGCTGTAGTGCCTGTTTTGGTAAAATCATTACAAGAAAAGGACGCTGAGGTGAAAAAATTGCAAACCGAAATGGAACAGATGAAAAAAGAAATAGAGCAGATAAAACAACTTTTAAAGAAATAAAAATATGAAAAAGATATTTTTATTGTTACAAATCCTATGGGGGGCAATGGCAATTGCCCAGCCCACTGGGTCTTGTACCACTGGAGCCACACAGCTAGGTACAGATGGTATTCTTTATGGCTGCGTAGAAACCAATTGGAGAAGACTTTCCGAATTGAGTGTTGTTACTAATAGTAATTTATTACCAATCAATCAGGGAATTACTAAAAATGTGGATAATTCTGTTTTTGTACGCGAAATGGACAGTAGTATAAGGGCTATTAGAAATGTACACTTCAATCCCATAACACTTTCAGGGCATATTCATCAAATAGGAAAAATTATTTACGACAATACTACAAAGCATTTTTACCAAGGAGTAAATGATGGTAAATGGCATAGGATAGACAATGGGAGTAGCTATCCTGATGGAGTAAGTATAAGCGGATTTTTAATGCCTCAAGGAGTAACTCAAGCACAAGTAGAATACGCTTTTTTTGATATTTTGAACGGACCTCAATCATGTGACGATCCCACTCTACTCAATAGAATTCTCACAAAGGCTGAAGAAGCCGCAATGACTACATATCAAAATCTTGACCCTAGTCAAAGGCAAAATATTGTATATGTTTATTATGATTGGGGCGGTTTTGGTAATCCCTGTGGCTTTTCTATAACTAGTCAGACAGTTCCTTGGTAAGTTTCATAATATTTTGCTTATGAGAAAATACTTAATCTCTACAATCTCCATATTCCTATGGGCGAATTTTTATGCTCAGCCCACTGGGTCTTGTACCACAGGAGCCACACAGCTGGGTACGGATGTATTCTTTACGGCTGTGTAGAAACCAGTTGGAAAAGACTTTCCGAATTGAGCACAGCCACAGCTTCTATTCCTGTAACACAAGGAATTACACAAAATGTAAATGGCGTAGTTTATGTACGAGAAACCAATAATGATGTTCGCCAACTAAATAATATTGGGTTTACTCCGATTGCCCTTACAGGACATACCCACGAGGTGGGGAAAATTATATATGATAATATACGAAAACACTTTTACCAAGGGGTAAGTGGTGGACTATGGCATCAGATTGATAATGAAGTTATTCTTGTTGATTATGTTGAAGTTCATTGGAAAAAGCATTGTTCTGGTTCATCGTCTCCCCCTAATTCAGTTGATTGTTATGGATATGGAAGGTTTTCATTTAGACCTCCTATAGAAGAGGGGAGTATGGCATATCAAATAGGTCTCGATGATGCTATAGCACAAGCACAAGACAATGCAGGAGGATGTGGAGTAGGATGTGACGATGGGGAATTGGTTTCAATAGAAAACTTTTATATGCCTTAAATGTTAAAACTGATAATTTTAATCAATACAAAAACTTCCTTATAGTTCGGTTTTTAGCCGCTTCAAAATTATTTTGAAGCGGTTATTTTTGCACATTTTTTGGGAAAGTATCCAGTTTGAGCAACTCATCTGTTTTTATATTGAACAGCCATAAATCTTTCACCTTTGGCTGGATTAGAAACAAAAAAAGAAACCTCCATTGCTGGAAGTTTCTCTTTATTAAATATCAATATGACAATCTTCTTACAAAGAAGCAGAGTGTACCAATAGGTCAACCAATTTGTTAGAATATCCCATTTCGTTATCGTACCAAGATACAAGTTTCACGAAAGTAGGAGATAGCATAATACCTGCATCTTTATCAAAAACAGAAGTTCTCTTTTCACCTACGAAATCTTGAGAAACTACGGCATCTTCAGTATAACCAAGAATTCCTTTCAATTCACCTTCAGAAGCTGCTTTCATTGCTTTGCAGATTTCATCGTAAGTCGTTTCTTTTTCCAATCTTACAGTAAGGTCTACCACAGAAACATCTACTGTAGGTACTCTGAATGACATCCCTGTAAGTTTTCCATTAAGAGAAGGGATTACTTTTCCTACCGCTTTAGCAGCACCTGTAGAAGAAGGGATGATGTTGTTAAGAGCAGAACGTCCACCTCTCCAGTCTTTAGCAGAAGGACCATCTACTGTTTTTTGAGTTGCTGTAGTAGCGTGTACAGTAGTCATCAATCCTTCTACGATTCCGAAGTTATCGTGTACTACTTTTGCTAAAGGAGCAAGACAGTTGGTAGTACAAGAAGCGTTAGAGAAGATTTTGATATCATCTGTCAATGTAGTATGGTTTACCCCCATTACAAACATTGGCGTATCATCTTTAGAAGGAGCAGAAAGTACTACTTTTTTAGCCCCAGCATTGATGTGAGCCTGAGCGGTTTCTTTAGTAAGGAAAAGACCAGTAGATTCTACGATGTATTCAGCACCTACTTCGTTCCATTTAAGGTTGTTAGGGTCTTTTTCAGCAGTTACACGGATTTTTTTTCCGTTTACCACAAGATCGCTACCATCTACAGAAACTTCTCCTTTAAACTCTCCGTGTACAGAGTCGTATTTCAGCATATAAGCCATATACTCAGCATCGATAAGGTCGTTGATACCTACTACTTCGATGTTGTCTCTCTCTGTCATTGCTCTGAAAACAAGACGCCCAATTCTCCCAAATCCGTTAATACCTACTTTGATTTTTGACATAATAATTGATTTTTATTAGATTAATAAATAGTTTGTTTTAAATGATTTTAAAGTGCTAAAATTTCAGAAATCGTTAATAATTCTTGGTTGATTTCATTATGCTTTCTAATGGCATCCTCTATTGG
>JBHBEQ010000164.1:0-7767 GCA_041785575.1 Flavobacterium sp. | reverse complement strand
AGCCGTGTGGTACTTAATCTTGTTGAAAATTCTATTAAATATGGAAAAACAAACGGAACAACTGAGATTTCTTTTGAAGAACTCACTCCAGAAAAAATCATCGTTCGCATACACGACAACGGTATAGGAATAGAAAAAAAACACATTCCACGCTTATTTGAGCGTTTCTACAGAATAGATCCGAGCCGAAACAGAAACATTGGTGGTTCAGGATTGGGATTATCTATCGTTAAACACGTCATCGAAGCCCACAGCGAACACATTTACCTCAAAAGTGAATTTGGTTCTGGGTCTGAATTTTCATTTACTTTACAAAAGGCATAACACTTCTTAAATAATCATATATTATTCTTATTTTTGCAAAAAACATTCAAGAAGTGGGAAGCAAAAACAAACTTAAAAGATTTAGAGAAAACGAAACTTTTTCTAACGTATATCAACCTACCCGAGACGAGATTATCAACAATTTCGAACTTAAAGGTAAATGGAGCGAAAAAGTATTCAAAAACAACCATCCTATCGTTTTAGAATTAGGCTGTGGAAAAGGAGAATACACCATCGAATTAGCAAAGAGAAATCCTGAAAAAAATTTCATCGGAATTGATATTAAAGGAGCTCGTTTTTGGAGAGGTGCCAAAACAGCCGTAGAAAACAATATATCAAATGTAGCATTTTTACGCACTCAAATAGAATTAATCGAAGCTGCATTTGACAAAAATGAAGTAGACGAAATTTGGATTACTTTTCCAGACCCTCAAATCAAATACAAGCGTACCAAACACCGCTTGACAAATTCAGATTTTTTACAACGATACAAAAACATTCTAAAAACAGAAGGTATTGTAAATCTAAAAACAGATAGCGAGTTTATGCACGGATACACCTTAGGTTTGCTCCACGGTGAAGGTCACGAAGTTTTGTATGCCAACCACCACATTTACAAAAACGAAGGTGCTCCTGAAGAGGTTACTGCCATTCAAACTTTCTACGAGTCGCAATATTTAGAACAAAACAAACCTATTACATATATCAAATTTAGAATAAAATAATGCAAATAGCTTTTCTTTTCCTTTTTGGACTATGTTCTGGTTACTTTGGCACCATTTTACCCAGCTTGCTAAATACTACTGCTGTAAAAATAAAATCTAAAGAAGGAAAGGAAAAAGCTAATAGTTTTGTTTACGGGGCACTAATCATCACTGCTACCCAATGCTTTTTGGCATTGAATCTGGCACGTTGGATTGAAAAAAATACTTTTATTTCAGATTTAATCAACGAAATCGGAATGTTTATTTTCCTGTGTCTCTCTATTTATTTTTTCACTCGATCAAACAAAAAAACCACAATTCCAAATACAAAAATAAATAGAGAAGTTCCTCGCTTTCTATACGGATTACTTATGGGCACTCTCAACGTATTTCCCTTCTTGTTTTACGCTTTTGTAGGTGTAACTCTATCTAACGGAAACTACATCAATATCAACAATATTTCTGAAAACATAACCCTCACCCTCGGTGTAATCATCGGAACTTTTTTCGCATTCCAAACCTATATTTCGATTTTTTCAAAAATCAGCAATCCCGACCATTTTTTATGGAGGAATATAAACAAAATACTAGGCTATATTACAATAGCTGTAGCAATCATTAACGGATATAAAATTCTAAAATAATGGAAGATATCAAAATAACTATCATAGACCGAGATGGAATAGAGCACGTTGTAGACGCTCCTACAGATATGAATATGAATATCATGGAACTCATTCGCGCTTACGAATTGGCTCCGGAAGGAACTTTGGGAATTTGTGGAGGGATGGCAATGTGTGCTTCTTGCCAATGCTATGTAATAAAAGATACTGGTTTACAAGAAAAAAATCCTGATGAAGAAGCTATGTTATGGGAGGCATATCACGTAAAAGAAAACAGTAGATTAAGTTGCCAAATCCCTATTGAAAAACACCTCAACGGTTTGATTATTGAAATCGCACCAGAACAATAGCGTGCACTACCTATCAAAACACTCCCAATTTAGCAACTTTTTCACACGACAAAATTCGTCAAAGAAAGATGCTTTAATTTCTACCTTTTCTTGTGTTATAGGATGTAAAAAGGACAATTTTCGCGCGTGTAACAACATGGTGTTCATTTGAAATTTTTCTAGCCAAAGCTTGTTTTGTTTATTACAACCATGTGGCCTATCTCCTATGATTGGATGAAATATATGTGCTAAATGCTTTCTGATTTGATGCATCCTTCCCGTATATGGATGTGCTTCTACAAGCGTATATCTCGATGTAGAAAATTTTCCAGAAGGCACATCTATTTCTGCATATTTTAATGGCTTTATAAAAGTTTGAGCTTCTTGCAAACTTCCATTTTCTTTATACAAAGGATAATCAATCAATTGTTCCTCTTTTACAAAACCTCTAACGACAGCAATGTATTCTTTTTCCACTTTTTTTGTCGTAAACAACTCTGTCAACACCCTATTGGTTTCTTTGTCAAATGCAAAAAGTAACACACCTGATGTTTTTCTATCAATGCGATGCACAGGGTACACCTTTTTTCCAATCTGCTTCCTTAGCAACTGTATAGCAAACTCTTCAGCATCTTTTGCAATAGGAGACTTGTGTACCAAAAGTCCGTGTGGTTTATTTATAGCGACTAAATAGTCATCTTGGTATAGTATTTCTAACATAAAAAATGGAAATAAAAAATGCCTGCTAATAGCAAGCATTTTTATGAAAATAATGTTCAAAAATTATTTTGCTGCTTCAAATTTCTCTGCAACTTTTTCCCAATTTACCACACTAAAGAAAGCGTTGATATAATCAGGTCTTCTGTTTTGATAGTTTAGATAATAAGCGTGCTCCCATACATCTAATCCTAAGATTGGAGTTCCTCCACATCCTACATTTGGCATTAATGTATTATCTTGATTTGGAGTTGAACACACCTCTAAAGCACCATTTTTCACACACAACCAAGCCCATCCAGAACCAAATTGAGTTGCTGCTGCTTTTGAGAAAACATCTTTAAACGCTTCAAAAGAACCAAATTTTGCATCGATTGCTTCAGCTAATGCTCCTTTAGGTGCTCCTCCTCCATTTGGAGATAAAATTTCCCAAAACAATGTATGGTTGAAATGACCTCCTCCATTGTTTCGAACAGCTTTGTTCTCCATATCAAGGTTTTTTAGTATGTCCTCTATTGATTTCCCTTCTAATTCAGTTCCCTCAATAGCCGCATTTACATTATTTATATATGCTTGATGGTGTTTCGTGTGGTGGATTTCCATCGTTTTTGCATCGATATGAGGCTCAAGAGCATCATACGCGAAAGATAATTTTGGTAATTCGAATGCCATAATTAATTAGTTTTAATTTATTAGTATTGTTTCTAAATTCAAATATATTAAAAGTTGTTTAATTAAGAAAAATTTTCGAGCTTTATTCCGTTAATAATTTTATAAAATCTAGTTTTGGAAAATCAATCGTTTCTTATTTACAACGCATCAGCTGGTTCTGGGAAAACCTACACATTAGTTCGTTCCTATTTAGAAATTTTATTTCAATCTCCTACAGACGATGCGTATAAAAAAATTCTTGCTATGACGTTTACTAACAAAGCTGTAAACGAAATGAAAACTAGAATCGTAAATAGCTTGCACGCTTTTAGTTTAGATGAAACCCCTTTAAAACACCGCGATTTATTACTTGACATCGCTCAAAGAGTTAAGAAATCTCCAGAAGAAATTAAACAAAAAGCAAAAAGAATCACGCGTAGTATTATTCACAACTATGCTGCTTTTACTATTACCACAATTGATAAATTCACCTTACAAATCATACGCTCTTTTGCTTTAGATTTGAATTTACCTGCAACCTTTGAAGTCACTTTTGACACAGACGACATCATCAATCGAGCAGTAGATCGCGTAATTGCAAAAGCAGGTATTGAAGACCAGTACACGAAATTTCTCATACATTTTGCAATTCAAAAATTAGATGATGACAAGAGTTGGGATTTATCCTACGATTTAATAAAAACAGGAAAAATGCTCATTTCCGAGAAAGATACTACTGAAATAGAAAATTTTCATTCTCTTGATATTGAATATTTTTCCAGAGCAGGAAAAGCAGCGCGTATTAAAGCAAACTATTTTCAAAATAGAGCAATTGAGATTGCAAACCAAATACTAGATATCATAGAAGAAAATGATTTATGGGATTGTTTTTCTCGAAAAACATATTCAAACAGTATATTAAGAGTAATAGACAAAGATAATTGGAAAGAATTTGATAAAATCTTCAAATCAGAAGTTAACGAAAATTTTATTACCATAAACAAACCAAAACAAGAAAAAGCAGCTCCTTTTTTGGATAATTTACAAGATCTCACTAAGGAAATAGAATTGTGTATTGGAAAATATGGAATGTATCATACGTTTGTAAACAACGTTACTTCTATGTCGGTTATGCACAGCATTTTTGAAGAAATGCAAAACATACAAGAAGAAGAAAACAAATTGATTATCAATAAATTTAACAAAATCATTCAGAAAGAAATCAGCAATCAGCCTGCTCCTTTTATATATGAGCGCATAGGCGAACGATTCCGTCATTTCTTTATTGATGAATTTCAAGATACTTCTGAATTGCAATGGACAAATCTCATTCCACTCATTGAAAATGCTTTAGCAGGACAAGATAATCAAGGTACATCCGGAAGCCTGATGATAGTTGGTGACCCCAAACAATCCATTTACAGATGGCGAGGTGGTAAAGCCGAACAGTTTATTCAATTATTCAACGAAAAACAAACTTTCCCTACCACCTTAAACTTTCCTATTACATTAGGTAAAAACTATCGCAGTTATTCTCAAATCATCGAATTTAACAATGATTTTTTTAGAATAATTGGAGAAAATTTCACCAATCCTGATTACAGACGTATCTACGAAAACGAAAGCCATCAAGAAACCAACTCTAAATCAGGAGGCTATGTAAACATTCGCTTTTTAGAATCTGGCAGAAAAAAAGCAGAGCAAAGCGAATATTTCTGTACAGAGGTTATCAATATCATCAGAGATGTATTGGAACAAGGATTTTCATACAAAGATATAGCCATACTTGTTCGCACAAACGAAGATGGTAGCCAACTCGCTTCTACACTAACAAGTGCTAGCATTCCTGTAATATCGGCAGAATCTCTTTTGATGGAAAAATCACAAGATGTTCAACTACTTATCCATACACTAAGTTATTTAAAAGACAACAATAGAGAAGCGCAGTTTTACCTTCTCCTTTACATTGGAAAAAATATCGGAAAAGAAGAATTATTACACGATTTTATTTATGAAGGTCTGTCGCATACCAATGAAATAGATTTTCAAAATTGGTTGGCAACACACCATTTCAATTTGTCGTTTGAAAAACTAAGAAGTTATTCTCTATACGAGATAGTAAATCAGTTAATCAAAATTTTCCTACCTGAAAAGTCTACAAATGCTTATGTTCAATATTTTGCAGATGTAGCACTAGAACAGATGCAAACAAAACAAATGGAAATTTCTGATTTTCTAGAATATTGGCAACTTACAAGTCACAAACTAAGTATTCCAACCCCAGAGGAAGGTGATGCAGTACAAATTATGACCATTCACAAATCTAAAGGCTTGGAATTTCCTGTTGTAATCTATCCTTTTGCAAATGACGATTTGTCAAAATCAAATAACGAAACTATTTGGTTGGAAGTTGAAGACGAATTTGAGGAGTGGAACCCCTATAAGTTCAACACATCTTTGTCAAAAAAAGTAACGCTATTTGGTGAAAAAGCAAAAGAAGTATTTGAAAATCAATCGCAAGAAAGACTGTTAGACACCATCAATGTATTATACGTTGCGCTCACTCGTGCTGAGGAACAACTCTATATTGTTTCAGAAATGAATATCAACAAAAATGGAGATTTATCAAAAAATTTATCTTTGTTCTTCATCAATTACTTGATACAAAAAGGAATGTTTACAGATACACAATTTGAATATGACTTTGGAAATAAACGAACCCAACCTAAAGAAGTTACGCAACTCTCTAATACAAAAACAATAGAGGCTATCAAGGAAACCATTACATCTGAAAACATCAAAATTGCTCAAAGAGAGGCTTTGATGTGGGGAACAGGAAAAGCAGATGCCATCTCATTTGGAAATATACTACACGAATTAATGGCAAATATCTATTCAATCGATGAAATAGAAATCGTTCTTAACCAAGCTAAAAGGAAAGGTATTTTAACAGAAACGCAAAAAAAACGATTAGAATCTATCATTTATAAAATACTAACAAATAAAGAGCTAGAAGTATTCTTTGAGAAGGACAATAAAAATTACAACGAACAAATAATTTTGCTTAAAAACAGTCCAAACCTCAAACCCGACCGCATTGCAATAAAAGGTAAAAAAGCCTATATACTAGACTATAAAACAGGTTCTCCACAGCCAAAATATCACCACCAAATGGAATCGTATGCGCATATATTAAGCCAAATGGGATACGATGTAGAGAAAAAAATATTAGTATATCTCAAGGAAGATAGTATAAATATAATAAATTTGTAAACACTCGTAAATACTATATCAAATAAAATAATTATGTACGGAAGTATTCAACAACACTTACAGAAAGAAATTCAAGAGATCAAAGACAACGGACTCTACAAAAAAGAAAGAATCATTGTTTCACCTCAAGGAGCAGAGATTAAAATTGACAATGGTCAAACTGTGCTAAACTTTTGCGCAAACAACTATTTAGGACTTTCATCACATCCTGAAGTTGTACAAGCTGCTAAAGACGCTTTAGATTCTCATGGGTTTGGAATGTCGTCAGTGCGTTTTATCTGCGGTACGCAAGACATCCACAAACAATTAGAAAAAGAAATTGCTAATTTCTACGGAACAGAAGACACTATTTTATATGCAGCTGCATTTGATGCCAACGGAGGAGTATTTGAACCTTTACTAGGTGCTGAAGATTGTATTATATCAGATAGTCTAAACCACGCTTCTATTATCGATGGTGTTCGCTTGTGTAAAGCAGCGAGATACCGTTACGAAAACAACAATATGGAAGATTTAGAAGCTCAACTAAAACAAGCCGTTGCAGATGGAAGACGTTTCAAACTAATTGTTACAGATGGAGTGTTTTCAATGGACGGATTAGTAGCGCCTTTAGATAAAATTTGTGATTTAGCTGAAAAATACGACGCTTTAGTAATGGTTGACGAATGTCACGCTGCAGGATTTATCGGAGCTACAGGAAAAGGAACTCTTGAAGCTAAAAAAGTGATGGGACGCGTAGATATCATCACAGGTACTCTAGGAAAAGCACTTGGAGGAGCAATGGGAGGATATACAACAGCGAAAAAAGAAATCATCGATATATTGCGTCAACGTTCAAGACCATATTTATTCTCCAACTCACTATCTCCAGCAATCGTAGGAGCTTCTTTAAAAGTATTTGAATTGTTAAAAACCGACACAAGTCTTCGCGACAAATTGGAATGGAATACAGAATACTTCAAAAAAGGAATGAAAGACGCAGGATTTGACATTATTGATGGAGATTCTGCTATTGTTCCTGTTATGCTATACGATGCAAAATTGTCTCAAATAATGGCAGACAAATTATTAGAAAAAGGCATTTATGTCATCGGATTTTTCTACCCTGTTGTACCAAAAGATAAAGCACGTATCCGCGTACAACTT
>JBHBEQ010000163.1:0-5114 GCA_041785575.1 Flavobacterium sp. | reverse complement strand
TATATGAGGAAGTAATATTTGTTTTGTGATAGCAGCAACACCGCTTTCTGATGAAGCTGTGCCCCCTTCTGTCCATCCATTAGGACATTTACCATTGAGAAATTCATCTATTTCTGTCCATTTGGCAGGTGGTATAGACATGGCTTTTGTGTCTCCAATTGTTACTATTGTTTTATTTTTAGTGTCGATGAATTCGATTTCTGAAATCGTAGCTTTTTTGTTTTCAAATGTTAATTTGTAAAGCACCAAATCTATGCGAGCATCTTGTTTTTTGATTTCTTCTATTTCTGTGTTTAATGTAGAAAGAGCACCTGGTAAGCGTTGTTCTAACTCGGTTTGATTACCCGCTTCGAATAATACAACACTTCCTAAGTTTAAATCCATTCCTGATAAATCAAATTTTGACCAATCAAGTACTAGTGGACTTATGCTGTCTTTAGCTTGTTGTGTTGTAGAAGAAGAGTTTGAAGTGTTTTGTTTACATCCAACTAGTAATGCTCCTAAAAGAACTAAGGGTAAAAAATACTTTTTCATAAAAAAAACATTTTAATTAGTTGATAAATAAGATAAAAAACGTTGATTCGAATCAACTCACATGCTGCATGCATTACAAATATATATATTGATGTATAGCGTTTTTAAGAATTAACAAAAAATTAACATGCTTTTCGCAAAAAGTGTGTAAAAAGAATATTACCAACTACCACCAGCACCACCTCCAGAGAATCCACCACCTCCAAAGCCGCCAGAGAATCCACCACCAAATCCTCCGCCGAAACCTCCTCTAAAACCACCACCTCTACTACGTCCCATACGACTGAGGATAATGATGTCTCCAAGGTCAGGATACTGTGATTTATTTCCTCTTGAAGAATTTCCTCCGTTTTTGTTATTAAGACTTATAAGAAAAAGAATTACGATTACTATAATTATGATTGTCCATAGTGGAAATTCACCGTCGTTTTCTTGTTTTTTTGCTTTGTATGTACCTGAAAAAAGTTCAATAAGTTTATCTGTCCCTATATCTAATCCAGAATAATAATTCCCTTTTTTAAATTCGGGTATGATGTAGTTTCGGATGATTTCACCATTAATTCCAGCAGTGAGAATATGTTCTAAACCATATCCAGGAGAAATCCATATTTTGCGTTCTTCTTCTGCAAGGAGAATAAATACACCATTGTCTTGGTCTTTTTGTCCAATGCCCCATTGATGTGCCCATTTTGGAGTTAATATTCCTTCATTTTCACCTTTAAGACTAGGTATTGTAGCAATCACTATTTGGGTAGACGTAGAGTCTGCATATCCAATGAGTTTGCGTTCTAATTGTTTTTTTTCTTTTGGACTTAAAATTTTAGCGTAGTCAAAAACCGCTGTTTGTTCATTTGAAGATGGTTTTTCAGGAATATTAAATTGTGCAAAAGAAGGAACGTAGAAGCACAACAGAAAAAATAGAAGTAAGCGTTGTAAATACATTTTCAACTACGAGTTATTTCGTTAGGTAATTCATTAGTGTTGCATTCTGTTTTAGGGAAATAGCGTTTGAGTTGTTCTCCTGCTCGGAGTATACCTTTTACCAAACCATCGCAATAAGCCCCTTTTTTAAAGTGTTCTATTACCAAATCTTTGGTGCATTCCCAGAAATCATTTGGAACTACTTGGTGAATACCTATATCCCCAACTATTGCAAAATGGTGGTCTTGTATGCCGATATAAAACAAAACGCCATTTCTGGCGTTTGTTTTGTCCATTTCTAATGAGATGAAAATTTGTTGTGCTCTAGATAAAACTTCTTCTTCCGAGTGTTCTTCTATATGCACGCGTATTTCACCCGAAGTTTCTTGCTCGGCAGCTATTATAGCGTCAACGATCAGTTGTTCTTCTGCTTTACTTAAAAAATCTTCAGTAATTGACATGTCTTAATTAGAATTTAACTTCAGGGGCTTTTTCTGCACCAGCTTCTGCTTTAAAATATGCTTTTTCTGGGTATCCACTCAAGAAAAATTTGTTTGGCATTTTCAAAACGTATCCGTTATAGACTTCAACAGATTCGTTAAAGCGAGTTCTAGCTGTAAGGATTTGATTTTCTGTAGAAGCTAATTCGTCTTGTAGTTTTAGGAAATTTTGATTGGCTTTCAAATCTGGATAGTTCTCTACCGTAACGAGTAATCGGCTTAAAGCAGAGCTTACTCCTGATTGTGCCTGTTGGAATTCTTGTAATTGTTCTGGGGTAATATTTGTTGGGTCTATATTTACTGAAGTAGCTTTTGCACGAGCATTTATTACTGCTTCAAGAGTAGATTTTTCAAATTCAGCTGCCCCTTTTACTGTATTTACTAAATTTCCAATAAGGTCGTTTCTACGTTGATAAGCACCTTCTACATCAGCCCAAGTTTTGTCTGTATTTTGCTTGTAAACCAAAGCAGAATTGTTGTAGATCATCGATAGAAGAAAGTAACCTCCAATTAAGATTACTGCTCCAAGAATTAATGGAAGGATTTTTTTCATAATGATAGTTATAGATTGTTTTTAATGTTTAATAATTCTTGTTTTATATGTTCTAACTTTTGAATTATTTCCATTTGATCTAGAGATTTTTTTTTGCTGTTTTTTATATGTTCTCTAGCACCTTCTAGAGTAAAACCGCGCTCTTTTACCAAATGGAAAATTAACTGGAGATTTTTTAAATCTTCTGGAGTAAACATTCTGTTGCCTTTGGCGTTTTTTTTAGGTTTTAAGATGTCAAATTCTTTTTCCCAAAAACGAATTAAAGAAGTACTCACTCCAAAAGCCTTTGAAATTTCTCCAATAGAATAATATCTTTTTTCAGGTAAATCAATATTCATAGTGGTATAAATTACAAAGGCTAATCTAAGTTTTTTTTTCTAATTCACCGCGTAGATGGGTTATTTTTTAATGATTTTTCTTACCATTTTACGATTACCATCGTTGATTTGTAGTAGATAAATCCCCGAAGCGAAAGAAGATAAATCAATAGAAGTTTTGATATTTCTAGTGTTTTCTATTGTGTTTTGATATACCTTTTTACCTGTAAGGTCAAATAATTCTAACGAACATTCTCCTTCAGAATCAAATGAAATATAGGTGACATCACTTGTTGGATTTGGATACATTTCGAAGTTTTCTAGTTCGAAATCTTCACTTGAAGCACCTACTTGATTAATTTTTATAGCTTTTGATACTGTGTAGTACACATTACCTATTGCTTCGATTTTGATACGTGCTTGAGTGGTAGTTGTAGATAATGAAGGTACTGTTATTTGTTCTGAGCCATCGTTTGGTGTGCTTTCTATTAATGTGGTATATGTAGCACCGTTATCTGTAGAGTAAGATATTTTTACATTGGCAGTGTTGATATTGTTGGCAGTAGTTCCTGCAACATTCCAAGTAATTGTAGGAGTTTGTCCTGCCCACCATTCTACACCAGCAGTAGTTGTTTTATTGTCAGGGTAAGTAATTACGAATGGTCCTGCATCTGCAACAGTTAATGTTACGTTACCAGTTGTTTTTGTTTGTCCTCCGTTGATGGCATTGTTATCTCTTACGGTCGCTCTGAATGTTAATGTACGAGTAGCCATTGGAAGTACTTCCCATTTTGAACCTACGACTCCATTGCTGTTTGTTGTACCAGAAAGAACTGTTGTATAAGCGGGGAAGTATCTTGACGGATTTGATGTTGGAGCAATAGAACGGAAAGAAGGACCACCTGTAGCAGTAGAAACCGGTGGTTGTGTAGAACTCTGTGTGTCTACTTGTTCCCAGTTGTAAGTAAGTGTATTAGGGTTGTTACTATCTGTTGCTGTTGCAGTCAATACAAAAGGTGTTCCTTTCGGAATTGTATAGTTATTCCCTCCATTGATAGTAGGTGTAGGGTTGTTTGCAGTAACTATAGTGCCACAACTAGTGCTTAATAGCACGGTTCTAATCTGAGCTAAACTAACTGCGTGAAAATATGCGTCTGATGCATTTTGGACATTGTCATTTGCTCCACAAATACCAGCGTATGCCATGATAGTACTACCGCTTCCTGGTTCTGCTGCGGTTGCAGTGTTAGCATTGCCATAGCAACTCCCTGTGTTTGCTCTAAATGTGTGGTCTGCTCCAAATTGATGCCCAACTTCGTGTGCTACATAATCAATATCAAAAGGGTCTCCTACTGGAGCGGCAGAACCTGTAATTCCACTTGCTTTTTGATAGTTGTCACAAAGGCTTCCCAAGGCAGCTAATCCTCCTCCACCAGTGCTCACTGTGTGTCCGATATCGTAGTTGTTTGTTCCGATGATATTGGTGATTACAGTTTGACTCTGACTAATTAACGTGACAGCATCGTCATTGGAGAAATTATCTGAAGTAACAAATATTAGTAGATCGTTGTTGTTTACCAAAACTAATTTTGACGCAAGATCTCTCTCATAAATAGAGTTAAGCCTTGTAACAGTTACATTCATCGCTGCAAGTACCGCGGCTTTTTTGGTTTGAAGTGATGCACTACTAGCAATTCCTGCTTGATTGATGTGGTAATTAGCATATTCAATAGTACAAGCCATCGCCATTCGATAGGTTCTGTACTTATTATCATCCATATAAACCTCATGATTGTCAAGTGTACCGTGAAGTGCTACTTCTTCATTACTTCCTTCTACTAGACAGACAAAGTTAGGATTGATATTTTGAATATCTTTTCTGTTGTATACAATATAGGTTGACTTGTCCTTAGAAAAAGTGTCAACATAATAAGTTTGTCCTTCATTGTTATATCCCATTATGTGCATTCCAAAATATGGAGAAATCGAAATGTGAATAACGTTTGAAGGGTCTTTTTTGTTAATAGCTTTATATGAACCAATTTCTGGGAATTTAGCAGCTAATTCGCTTTCCATTGAAGGAGAGTTGAATACATAAAAAGCTTCTGCTTTTCCTGAGATACCAGGAAGATTCATTAAAAGTCCTTCCTCAATTGATGTTGCATTTTCCTCTAGAGGTGCATTTTTTAAAGATTCTTGAAGGAAGTTGAAATCAGTTTGCAATAAGTCGTATTTAGTTGGTGTGTTTTTACGACTCATTAGGTCTGATTTGGAAAAATTTTCCTCTTT
>JBHBEQ010000162.1:0-7684 GCA_041785575.1 Flavobacterium sp. | reverse complement strand
TTTTTGTATGAATTCTATCAAACCTTGGTTTTGTTTTCGCTTGTTTCTCTTATTTTCTCTAGCATTCTTATCTTTAGGACAAATTTCTTATGCTCAAAATATTTTTTTAAAAATTCAAGAAAAAAACATCAAAAACCAACATTTAATCGACAGTATTGGATATCAAAATAAGTTTTCTAACACACTCGCCCTTCAAAATGAAGTATCTTCTTTTTCTAATCTCTTAAACAAACTCGGATATATTCAGCACAAAATAAAATCTCCACTTAAAGAAAATGACTCCACTTTTGTCTATACTATTTCTTTGGAAAATCCCATTCGTTGGCAAAAAATTTCTTTTTCTAGTTTAGGCGACCTTGACAAAAAGGTTCTAAACATTTCTAACAACGACACCCTAATACCTTTTTCCAATTCCGAAATTTTTTTTCAAAATCTTTTATCAAAACTAGAATCCAACGGCTACAGTGTTAGCGAACTTTCTTTTACTGACCATTCCATCTCTTCAGATACTTTGTTTGCAAATCTTTTTGTTAAGATGGATATCCAACGTTTTCTCAACAAAATTTTTGTAACTCCTTACGAACGTTTTCCAAAAAATATCAAAAAACAAATGGAAAACCGTTTTCTTAACAAACCTTTCAGTAAAAACATCATTAATGATATAGAAAAAGAAGTCGAACAATATTCTTTTGTAAAGAGAAAACAAAACAGTGAAATATTATTTACAGATAAGCAAACATCTCTATTTTTATACCTTGAAAAAAACAATAATAACCGTTTTGATGGAATTGTTGGATTTTCAACAGACGACAATGGAAAAGTAAGTTTTAACGGACTTCTTGACTTTCAATTTTCCAACTTGTTACATTCTGGAGAACTTTTTAATGTCTATTGGAAAAACGATGGAAACAAACAATCTCAGTTTGATTTTAACGCCAAACTGCCTTATCTTTTTGGCTCATCGTATGCAATAGAGGGAAACATTAATATTTTTCGACAAGACAGTACTTTGCAAAACACCAAATTATCTGCAACTATTTTATACTATTTATACTACAACCATCAGATAGGAATAGGGTACCAAAACAACACTTCTGTTGCAAATGAAAACTCTTTATTTTCAACCGAAAATTTTAAAAATAATTACCTAACCATTTATTATTTACACAAAAAAACACAACAACACCCTTTGTTTCCAATTGTGCGCTCTATTCACCTTCAAACAGGAATTGGAAGAAGAAAAAGTATTACCGAAAATGTTCCACAACAATTTTTTCAATTACAGTTTTCTCAACTTGTAACCTTTCATACTCGACATTATCTCGAATGGAATTTGAATGCTCAACACTTATTTAGTAAAACCTTGCTTTACAACGAACTTTATCGTTTTGGAGGCATCCGCTCCATTAGAGGAGTTGAAGAAAACAGCATTTGGTCACCTGCTTTCTATGGTTTGTTTACTGAATATCGATTTGTTCTTTCAAGAAATTTGTACATCCACTCTATTATGGATATAGCTTATTTTTCAGATACTAACCATACGAATTACGAATTAATATATTCTTATGGTGCAGGACTTGGTTTACAGACAAACAGTGGAATTTTTAACATCATTTATGCAAATAGCGTTCAACAAAACAGCAACAACAAAAATTTCCGACCAATGTTTCACATAAGTTACAAAACTTCTTTTTAACAAGAAAGCAAGTGTACTACCCACTTGCTTTCTCCAACAAACAATAAATAAACAAACAATAAAATTATTAAACAACTTTACTTAATTACCTTTCGAAATTTGCAACACATCTTATATCACTAATTTATAGATAAAACAATTTAAATGCAAATAAAAAGTTAATTTATTTTGTATTTGTAAAAATTTCCCACACAGCTTTCTCCCAACGCTCATTAACCTATTGAAAATAAAACTATCTTTGCACTATGGAAAAAGAACATATTATTTTTGGAATACGTGCCATTATAGAAGCTATTTTGGCAGAAAGAAATATCGATAAAATTTTTATTCAAAGAGATGCTCAAAGTGAGTTGATGCAAGAGTTACTTAAAACAATTAAGCAACACAACATCAATTTTTCTTATGTTCCATCGGAAAAATTGTACAAACTAACCAAACACAATCACCAAGGAGCAGTTGCAACTATATCTCCCGTTAAGTTTTTAAGCATTGAAGAATTGGTAGAAGGAGTATTAGAAAAAAAAGAAAATCCTTTATTTTTGGTATTAGACCAATTATCGGATGCTAGAAATTTTGGTGCTATTATACGAACAGCCGAATGTACTGGCGTTGACGGAATAATTATTCAAAAACAAGGAGCTGCTCCTGTAAATGGAGATACGGTAAAAACTTCAGCTGGTGCAATTTTTAATATCCCTATATGTAAAGTTGATCACATAAAAGACGCTGTATTCTATTTACAAGGTTCGGGAATAACAACTGTTGCTGCTACTGAAAAAACGGAAAATGTTTTGTACGATATAGATTTTCGAGGTGCTACTGCTATAATCATGGGTTCGGAAGATAAAGGTGTTAATCCTTCTGTTTTGAAAACAGTTGACAAAAAAGCTAAACTACCTATGTTTGGAACTATTTCATCACTAAACGTATCGGTTGCTTGTGGAGCATTTCTTTATGAAGCTATCCGACAAAGACTTTAATCGTTTACACGTTTTTATGTAAAAATACCTCATTGATAAAATGGAATTTTACTTTTAAGATTCTCTCAAAACAAAAACTACCCTAATCAAAGGGTAGTTTTTGTTTTTTACTTCAAATTGACTTACATTTAGTAGAATATTCTTAAAGCATCGTAAAGAAATCACGTACTACAATTATTCTATTTCAGTAAAAGTAAAACTTTGATTTAATTGAATTTTTGTTTTAGCAATTCCTTTTCTATGGAAAGTTTCGTTGTAAACATACCCATTATCATCTTTTCGCAATAAAGGCAATGGTTTAAAATTTCCATTTTTATCAAATTGCAACATAAATTCATCTCGGGTGTAATCGTAATCTGGTTTTTGCCAATCATACGTATATATCGGTTCTATTTGTGGTTTTTCAAGTATAAAAGAGAAAAGCGTTCCCGTTAGAAAACCAGCTAAATGAGCTTCCCAAGATATTCCTTGTTCTACATCAGGAAACATATACCAAACAGAACTTCCATATAAAATCACCACGAGAAAAGCAATTGCCATTAAACGATATTGCTTACTTCTTATTCCCGTAAAAAACAAATATGCTGTAAGTACATAAATCAAACCACTAGCTCCAATATGATTGCCACCATTTGCAATAAGCCAAGTACCTAGTCCGGATAAAACAATACCTCCTATTATCAGTATTTTCCAATGTTTGTGATAATAATAAAGTATTAAAGGTAGCACTACTACCAACGCGAGCGTATTGTGAATCAAGTGTTGAAAAGAGCCGTGTAAAAAAGGAGAAAAGAGGATTCCTTGTAGCCCTTTAAATGTTTTAGGTACGATGCCAAAAGTTTTCCACCCCAAAAAGTATGTCCAATCGAGATAATATACAATCCACAAGAACAGAATAGACAGAAAAGGGAGCCAAAAAACTATTGGATGATATTTTAATGTTGTTTCTTTCATATACTAACAACAACAAAAACACATCCATTCTTCTCTTTCTGACATTATGACACACTGTGCTTTATGTTAATATGCTTTTTGTTCGCCTTTAATCATATTAATTACAGTAAGGCATATAATTTTCACATCTAATAGGAAAGACCAATTTTCCATATAATACAAGTCATATTTCACTCGATTTATGATATCTTGGTCGGTTTCAATTTCTCCCCTACAACCGTGAGTTTGTGCCATTCCTGTAATCCCTGGTTTTATAAAGTGTCTTGTTTTGTATCTATCTATTTCTTTATACTTTTCAATAAAACTTACCATATGAGGACGAGGCCCTACCACAGACATTTCTCCTAAAAACACATTAAAGAATTGAGGCAACTCGTCTATATTTGTTTTTCTTATAAATGCTCCTATTTTCGTAACTCTACTATCATTTTTCGTTGCAGCTTTTTTATTAGCATCTTTATTGACAATCATAGAACGAAATTTATAACAATCAAATTCTTCCAACCCTAATCCATGTCTTTTTTGTTTAAAAAATACAGGCCCTTTAGATTCAAGCTTTATTAAGATACCAATTAATGGAACTATCCAAGACAACAAAAATACGATTACCAATGTAGAAAAAACGATATCAAATAATCGTTTGATAAAATAATTCAACGGATCATCTAACGGTGTACTTCGAGAGTTAATTACCGGTATCATATCAAAGTAATCAACCTTTAAATTAGATGACAATCTATCTTTCTGAGATGGTAAAAACTTCAATACAATGAGATTGTTATCTGAAAAATCAACAAACTGATATAATTCGTCGGTAGAAATATGTTCTAATCCTAAATAAATCTCTTCAACCTTACTTTCTTTAGCAAAATCAAAAATTTCGTAAATTGTAGATTCTTTTACATCGAAATGATGCAACAATCTATAGCCATAACTTTTATCGTCTACCACTCGTTCAATAAACTGCTTGGTCAGTTCGTCAGTTCCTACCACTAATATACTACGTTGATTGATGTCAAAATTTTTTCTCAGAAAGCGAAGTCCTAAAAACATCGCAAACTTTATAAATACAATTACAACAATAGAGATAGTAGTATATTTTAATACTTCTAAAGGAGCGAAAATGTGATAAATTCCATTAATTGCAAGGGTTACTAAAGAAAACAATACATGTTGTTTGAATGCTTTTTGAGTAATTTGCATTTGCTTGGTAAATCTATAAACTCTATAAAACTTTGTATACAAAGCAATTAAAACCCAAAAAAACAATAAATAAAAATATGCAGAGAGACACTTTACTTCTGTAGAAAGCAGTTTTTCTGCAAAAGTAAGCAACACAACAAAGTCTAAGACAATCGTTGCAGGACGTATATATTGTGAGTATCTTCTCGCTTGTCTTTTCATTTAGTATATATATTTTGAAAAATCTTTATGTTCTTCTTTTTTCAGTTCATCTTCTGAAAGTGTAGCGAAGTACTCAAAGGTTTTTAATAAACCATCTGCTCTGTTAATTTTTGGTTCCCAATCGAGAATTTTTTTTGCTAAAGTAATATCTGGTCTTCTCTGTAGCGGGTCATTTTCTGGTAGTGGTTTATACACTATTTGTTGATTTGTTTTAGAAAGTTTGATGATTTCTTGAGCAAAATCATTAATCGAAATCTCCTCTGGGTTTCCAATATTAACAGGTAAGTGATAATCACTCATCAACAAACGAAAAAGACCTTCTATCTGATCATCTACATAACAAAACGACCGCGTTTGTGTGCCATCTCCAAAAACCGTAAGACTTTCTCCTCTTAACACTTGTCCTATAAATGCCGGTATTACTCTACCATCGTTTAGTCGCATTCGAGGTCCGTAGGTATTAAATATTCGTGCAATCCGAGTTTCTAATCCGTGAAAATTGTGATATGCCATTGTTAGCGACTCCTGAAAGCGCTTGGCTTCGTCGTATACACCTCTTGGACCTATGGTATTTACATTTCCGTAATAATTTTCCGTTTGCGGATGTACTAAGGGGTCTCCATAAACTTCAGAAGTTGACGCAATGAGTATTCTTGCTTTTTTTACTCTTGCCAATCCTAATAAATTATGTGTTCCCAACGAACCTACTTTTAATGTTTGTATAGGAATTTTTAAATAGTCTATCGGACTTGCAGGTGAAGCGAAATGCAATATATAATCTAACTTTCCTGGAACGTGCACGAATTTGGTAACATCGTGATGATAAAATTCAAACCTCTCGTGAGCAAACAAATGTTGAATGTTTTTTAATTCTCCTGTAATGAGATTATCCATTCCTATTACAGAAAATCCTTCTGCTATAAATCTATCGCATAGATGTGAACCCAAAAAACCTGCCGCTCCTGTGATTAATACTCTTTTTGTCATTTTTATTTAAACTGAGTAAAATTAATATATTTTTACCATCTACTAAAATTTTTTACTCTATATGTCTTCAGAAATTTTATTTGTCTCTAAAACATCAGCTATTTTCCTATCGTTACTCAAACGAGGAATTTTATTTTGTCCTCCCAATTTCCCTATGGATTTCATGTATTGATGAAAACCTTGCACAGGAACTTTCGCAATTTTCAATCGTTGCAACACACCTCCTTTAATCAAATCATCATAATAAACATTTTGCCTTCTCATCTCATTATCGATAGTTTCCGCAAAATGCAACATCTCTTTAGGTTCTTTTTCAAATTCAACAAACCATTCGTGATAAGGCAAGCCTTGTTCTGGTGTAATTTGAGGAGCAACTGTAAATTCATTGATCAATACATCAAACTTCTGACAAGCAATTTGCATCGCTTCCTCTACCTCTTTACCAATTACGTGTTCACCAAAAGCAGAAATATAATGTTTGATTCGTCCGGTAACCACAATTCTATATGGCTTCAATGAAGTAAACATTACGGTATCTCCAATATTATATCCCCAAAGACCAGCATTGGTAGAAATAATCAATACGTAATTAACGCCTAATTCTACTTCTCCTATTGTATATCTTTTAGGATTTTCAGAATAAAAGTCTTCCGTTTTTACAAATTCATAAAAAATACCTGCATCTAACAGAAGTAACATTCCCTTTTCTTTCTGAGAATCTTGAAAAGCAAAAAAACCTTCAGATGCTGGATATAGCTCCACGCTATCTACTTTTCTTCCTATCATTTTTTCGAATTTTGTTCTATATGGTTCATAGTTAACACCACCATAAACAAATAAATCGAAGTTTTTAAAGATTTCTCCAATTTTCTTCCCTTCCTTTTGCATCAATTTTTCAAAATACATCTGAATCCAAGATGGAATACCAGAGATCAAAGACATTTTTTGTGGGTAAGTTTCTTCTACAATAGCATCTACTTTAGTTTCCCAATCCTCAATACAATTCGTTTCCCAACTTGGCAGTCGATTTTTTTGCAAATACTTTGGCACATAGTGCGCTGCTATTCCCGACAATCTACCTACTTTTATTCCGTTTTTTTCTTCTAGTTCAGGACTACCTTGTAAAAAAATCATCTTTCCGTTTACAAAATTTGCATTTCCTGTTTCTTGAATGTAAAACAATAATGCATTCTTTGCTCCCGACACATGATAAGGCATAGATTCTTTTGTGATAGGAATGTATTTTGCTCCAGAAGTTGTCCCTGAAGTTTTTGCCAAATACAAAGGTTTTCCTGGCCATAAAACATTATTATCTCCATTTACCACACGGTCAAAATACATCTTCAATGCTTCATAATCTCTAATAGGAACGTGTTTTACAAAGTCTTCGTGAGTTTTTATTTGATAAAACTGATGATCAAGTCCAAAGGCTGTATTTTTTCCTTTATTTATTAGATACTGAAACCATTTTTCTTGTGTTTCAACAGGGCGTATTATCCATTTTTGGGATTTCATAACCACCAAATGAGACAATATTTTTGCAAAAAATGATTTTATAGCCATATTTATTGTATTCTTTACTTTTTGTACAATTCACAAATGTACAAACATTTATTCATTATAAAATAATCTAAATTTTATTAGTAAAACTAATCTTGTGCTC
>JBHBEQ010000161.1:0-6085 GCA_041785575.1 Flavobacterium sp. | reverse complement strand
TTTTCACGATATGAGAGAAAAGGGATATATTAGATTTTAGTGCTTTTTATTATATCTCAGAAACTAATTGTTCTGGAGTGTAGTATCCAACAATGCTTTTAGAGATTTTACCATTTTTATCGATGATAAACATAGTAGGGTATCCTCTTAAGTTTAAGAAAGTTGTAAACTCATGCATACTATTTCTGCTATTAGCTTTGTTTGGATTGTAGTTAGGGTTAGAGTATTTCTTACCATTAAATTCTACAACTTCATTTCCTTCACCATTGAATTTTACAGGATTGTATTTTTCGTTGATGATTTTAGAAATTTTAGGATCACTAAAAGTGTTTTTTTCTAGAGCTTTACAAGGGCCACACCAAGCAGTATAAACATCCATAAAGATAGGTTTACCATTTTTCTTTTGAGCTGTGATTGCTTCATTAAAACTCATCCATTTAACTTGAGCTTGAGTAGAAATTGACATTAATGTAATAAATGCCATTAAAATTATTTTTTTCATTTTTTAAAATTGTAATTATAGTTATTAATTAAAAAATCCGACGAAAACTTTCGTCGGATTATATTGTTCAAAAAGTGTGCCTATTTTACACCGTGCATTAATTTCAAGATAGGTCTATTAAGTAAAATAAGTAATACACCACATACGATAACAAATCCTGAGATGTATGTAAAAATATCACCAGCCCCCATAGTTTCTGTAAGAGCTGCTATTTCACCACCTAATTTATTTGCAACAGAAGATGATAACATCCATACAGCCATAAGGATAGAAGCTAATTTAGGAGGAGAAAGTTTAGTAACTACAGAAAGTCCTACTGGAGATAAACACAATTCTCCAATTGTATGGAAGAAATAAGTCATTATCAACCACATAAGAGCTGCTTTATTAGCAATATCATCTGGGTTACCATTTGCATTTCTTTCAGAAACTGCTCCTAGCATAAACCAAAATCCGATACCAAGAATAATCATACCGATACCCATTTTGAGAGGAGTCGATAGTTTTTTACCGAATTTAGAAGTCCAAAATATACTAAATAATGGAGCTAATGCAACAATAAATAAAGGGTTTACAGACTGGAAGAACGCTGTAGGAATTTCATATCCTAAGAAGTTTCTATCAATAAATTTATCTGTGTAAAGAGAAAGAGATGAACCAGCTTGTTCAAATCCAGCCCAAAAGAATACAGCAAATAAGAATAGAATAAAGATTACAGAGATTCTTTGTTTTTCTTGAGAAGAATTGAGAACTTCTCCAGTTTCAGGGTTTACAGATTGTACGTTTTCAGCAGGTTCGTTTACATTGTTATTTCCGATAGGTTTTTTACCTAAATCACCTAAGTATTTTTGTCCTAATGTGTTGAATAACAATTGTCCTAAAAGCATACCTATACCAGAAGCAAGGAAACCATATTTATAACCATAGGCAATAGTTCCATCTGCATTAGTTGTAGCAAAAACGTTATCTGTTAGTACACCAATTACGATAGGTGCAATTAAAGCTCCAAGGTTGATACCCATATAGAAAATAGAGAAAGCTCCGTCTCTTCTATCATCACCTGGTTCATAAAGCCCTCCTACAAGAGTAGAAATATTTGGCTTGAAGAAACCATTACCAATAATAAGCAAGATAAGACCAATATAAAGTCCTGTCATATTATTCATACCAAACAGAACAAATTGCCCAATCATCATTGTGATACCTCCAATAGTGATAGCCAATCTTTTACCAAGGTATTTATCAGCTAACCATCCACCAATTAGCGGTGTGAAGTAAACTAACCCTGTGAAGTTTCCATAGAGTGCCATTGCCTCCGCATTGTTCATTCCTAAACCTCCTTCCATCATTTTTTTTGTAAGGTATAGGATAAGGATGGCTCTCATTCCATAATAACTAAATCTTTCCCACATTTCTGTAAAAAACAGAAGGTATAAACCTTTAGGGTGTCCTTTCTTTTGAACTGATGTATTCATACTTTGTATATATATATATTTAAGGCTTCGAATATATGAAATTATTTAATACCATGCATCATTTTTTTAATGAGCGGACTTACGAGCATAACTAATATACCAGCTGCAGCAGGAATAAAAGTGAAAATCAAGAAAAACATTCCAAGTCCGTGTTCTTCTTTAATGATTTCTACTTGTCCACCTAAAGCTGCAGCTATTTTATTTGCTATAGCCAATGCTAAGTACCAAATTCCAAACATAAAAGTAAGCATTCTGGCAGGAACTAGTTTAGAAACGTAAGACAATCCTACAGGAGACATAAATAATTCGGCAACAGTGTGTAATAAATATGTAATCACTAAGAATATCATAGACATTTTTACGTGTTCGCTACCTCCAGATAATTCGTATCCTGCATACATCACTAAAAATCCAAGAGAAATGATGATAAGACCAAATCCGTATTTAAATGCAGCTGGTGGATTGTATTTAGAACTCCATAATTTAGAAATTACCGGAGCTAAAGAAATTACAAAGAAAGAGTTTAGAATAGAAAACCAAGTAAATTTTATTTCTGTAGCTTCTTTTGTAAATTCGTTGTTTAACATCCAAATTGCTACTGACCAAATAAATGCAAAACAAATGATTAAAATGATATTTGAAAGTGCAATTTTATTCCACGTTTTCTTTGCTAATTCTACCAAAACATAAGATATAATGGCAAGAGGAACGATTGTAAGTGCTGTGTTAACAATTTTGAAAATTAAAGATGCAGTTCCATCAAGTGTACGCTCTGTATAGTCACGAGCAATAAGTACAAGTGAACTAGCTCCTTGTTCAAAACTCATAAAGAAAAACAACAAGAAAAATGCAAGCATACCTACTGCAACCATTCGATCTCTTACAATTGGTTCGTATCTAGAAATACGACTTGCTAATAAACAAATAAAGACAAGTAATGCAAAAATTACAGCAATATATTGTCCTCTCAAGAAATCGGTATCCATAAATTGGAATAAGTCGATAAATCCATTCTTCGAAAGAGGATCGTTGAAAGCGAAAAGTAAACCGATACTTGAAACGATTATTGTAAGGATAATATCTAAAGAAGTAAAAGGGTTTGGTTTTGTTTCAGTTGCTAATTCTTCTTCGTTTGTTTTATTATTATTCTTTTTGTCTAAGATACCCAAGTTACCCATTAGTGGTTTAGCAAACAAAAATTGAAGTGTACCGAGTAACATAAAAATACCAGCGAGTCCAAATCCATAATGCCATCCCATTTCTTCACCAATGTATCCACACAGCAACATACCAAAGAAAGCACCAGAGTTTACACCCATATAGAAAATGGTATATGCACCGTCCTTTTTTTCAGGAAGGTCTTTATACATTTGTCCTAGAATTGAAGGCATATTTGGTTTGAAGAATCCTGTTCCAATAACCAATCCAGCAAGACCTAAGAGAAACATAATTTCGTTGTTAATTGCCATTGCTGCGTGTCCGAGGGTCATAACAATAGCACCGATGATGATTGCCATACGCGAACCGATGAGTTTATCGGCGATAATTCCACCAAAAATAGGAGTGAGATATAGCATCATAGCATAGGTTCCGTAAAGAGCAGCTGCTTGTTCGGCTGTCCATCCCCAACCACTTTTTTCGGGGTCAGAAATTACTGCAGCTGTTAAAAAAGGAATTAATAACACGCGCATTCCATAGAATGAAAAGCGTTCCCACATTTCGGTAAAAAACAGTACAAAGAGCCCCGAACGTTGTCCTAAAACTTCTGATTTGTAAAATTCGTTTGAAGTGTTTGTCATTGTATAATTTATTTGTTTATTTATTGTTCTTAATGATGAATTTATCGTATGCAATTAAACTAAGGATAGAAATCAACCCTACACCAAAAATTACTAACCACAGCTGATTTGGTTCGTATTTGTCCCAAAGCATTTGTGTTAGTTCCCAATGATTCATTCCTAATTTTTGCTCAGCAAGTGCAAAATATTCTCCTTTTGAAAATGGCAAATCGATAGTTTCTATTGATATGTTTTTATCTGCGGCATAATTTTTCACTGCAACGCCTACTTCGTTCCAATTGATGTCTTTTTGCTTTAAGTTGAATTGTTTTTCAAAATCGCTAATTGATAAATTCAAAATTTTTGAGTTTTTCTCAATAAAAGCTTCTTTGCTTAAAACTTCAGGCATATCAATTGCTCTTTCTTTCATTTCGTTTTGCAATAGGGATAATTTATCCGACCATTTTTGGTATAAATCCCCAGAAATAAATCCTGTAACCCAGTTTCCTAAAGCAACAGGTAAAAAATATGTTCCTTGATACAAACCTTCCTTGCCTTTTGGTGTAATAACTGCAATGAAAGAAGATAATGTAGGGCTACTCATCATTTCTCCAATAGCAAAAATCATAGTTCCTACAATACAAAACCATACATTGTGAAAATAAAAAGTGAGAGAAACACCGATTGTTGCAATAATAGCTCCTCGAATGATAGAGTGAATTTGTGATATTTTAGAAATCTTAATCGAGATAAAAGATTGTAAAAGTATGATCATCAAAGCATCGAGATTGGTAAACCACTCTGGTTTTACTTGACCATCTTGAGTGATTACTTTTCCGATAAATGGAAGAGATTCGTTGATTTTATCACTTATTACAGAAGAATTTACCCAATCTGATATAAAATTTGGCAAAGTGTAAAAAAGTTGGTTAAACATTGTCCAAAAACCAACCATTAGTAAAAGTAATATACTTAAACGTTTGTCTTTTAAAGCTTCTACTATGTTTAGGATAGAATCTTTAATCTCGGTTAATATGGGTTTGAAATGTTTTTTTTCTTGTTTTTCTTCTTTGTAAAATAACAAGATATATATCAGATTGATACCAATAACAACTGCCGCTTGGATAAAAATAATTTTCCATCCATATTCGGTACGTAGAAATGACGACATAGCAGGACCAACAAAACCTCCTATATTTACCATCATATAAAAAATTCCAAAACCAACTACACCAGTGTTTTCATTTGTGTTTCTTGCTACAATTGCTGAAGCTACAGGTTTAAAAAAAGCTGCACCTAGAGCTACCATTAAGAAAACCATATACATACCGAAGTACGTATTTACTTCTCCCATAAGGTAGTATCCTGCAATCATAATAAGATACGATATTACAAGAGATATTTTGTATCCTATACGGTCTGCAATTACACCAAAAAATAATGGAAGTAGGTATAATATAGCAGTTACATTACCCATAATAGCTCCTTTTTGAATGTGGTTGAAGCCTAATCCTCCAGCATCTGTAGATTCTACTAAGTAGATACCCAATAATCCAAAAATACCATACCACGCCCAACGCTCCATAAGTTCCATAAAGCTGGCCATCCAAAAGTTTTTGTTTAACGATGTTATTGTTCCAATATAGGAAGATGATTTTTCTGACATTTTGCTATTGTTTTTTTTACAAATAAAACTAAAAAAAATGAATTCTCAGGAATAATGTATCAATTTGTTATTGAAAACATCTATTAATAGTAGGTTGAAAATATTATTATTCCTTAAATATTTTGTTGTTTTATTGATAAAAATCTGATATTAAAGATTTTTCAATACATATTCGGTCATCATATTGAAAAGGTGGATACGTGTTTTACCTCCGTAAATACCGTGATTTTTATCGGTATAGATATGCATATCAAAAGGTTTATTTGCTTGTGTTAGAGCCTCAGCGAGTTCGTATGTATTTTGAATGTGTACATTGTCATCTGCTGTTCCGTGAATTAACAATAATTTTCCTTGTTTGAATTTATCTACGTGATTTGTAGGAGAATTGTTGTCATACCCTGTTGGATTTTCCTGAGGAGTTTGCATAAAACGCTCTGTGTAAATTGTATCATAATACCTCCAATTGGTTACTGGAGCAACGGCAATAGCCATTTTAAAAATATCATTTCCTTGGAATAAACAATTGGTTGACATATAACCTCCAAAACTCCATCCCCAAATTCCAAGTCTTTCAGCATCTACGTATGGAAGTTTTTGAATAGCTTTTGCTGCTGCAATTTGATCTTCAACTTCGTGTTTTCCTAATTGTTTGTATGTTTGTTTT
>JBHBEQ010000160.1:0-6671 GCA_041785575.1 Flavobacterium sp. | reverse complement strand
GAATGTCCTAGAGACGCTATGCAAGGGATAAAAGAGTTTATTCCTACAGAAAAAAAAGTACAATACATTCAATCCTTATTAAAGGACGGGTACGATACTATTGATTTTGGAAGTTTCGTATCGCCTAAAGCTATACCACAGATGCAAGACACTGCAGAGGTATTGGCGAGATTAGATTTGTCACAAACACAATCTAAATTACTTGCTATTGTCGCAAATACAAAGGGGGCTGTTGATGCATCTATATATAATGAAATTCAATATCTTGGATACCCTTTTTCAATATCAGAAATTTTTCAAATGCGCAACACACACAAGACAATTGCAGAGTCTATAGTTACCTTGCAAGAAATCTTAGAAGTTGCACAAAAATCAAACAAAGAGGTAGTAGCTTATCTATCTATGGGGTTTGGAAATCCTTATGGAGACCCTTGGAACGTGGATATCGTAGGGGAATGGACAGAGAAACTTTCAGGAATGGGAGTAAAAATATTATCACTTTCTGATACGATAGGTTCATCTACTCCTGAAACAATAAATTATCTTTTTGGCAATCTTATTCCAAAATATCCACATATAGAATTTGGAGCACATTTGCATACAACACCAGATACGTGGTACGAGAAAATAGATGCTGCGTATAAAGCAGGGTGTATGCGTTTTGATGGTGCTATTAAAGGCTTTGGAGGTTGTCCTATGGCTAAAGATGATCTTACGGGGAATATGCCTACTGAAAAGATGCTGTCATATTTTACAGCTAATAAAGTAGATACAAATGTGAATGCAACTTCATTTGAAAGTTCATACAACGAAGCACTCAAAATTTTTAATTTTTATCATTAAAAAATTTTTTGTCTAAAAAAAAATGATTAAATTTGCTTGCAATTCAACTACAATTGCAACATGAAATCACATACAAACAAAATAGTAGGTCAGGGTCTTACTTATGACGACGTACTTTTAATTCCAAGTTATTCGGAAATACTACCTAGAGAGGTAAACATTCAAACAAGATTTACACGCAACATTACTTTAAATGTACCTATCATCTCTGCAGCTATGGATACTGTAACGGAGAGTGCTATGGCTATTGCAATGGCAAGAGAAGGAGGGATTGGTGTCCTTCATAAAAATATGACTATCGAGCAACAAGCTCTTGAAGTTAGAAAAGTAAAAAGGGCAGAGTCTGGAATGATAATCGATCCAGTGACATTGCCTTTAACAGCTACAGTAGGTGATGCAAAAAATGCTATGAAAGAGTATAGCATAGGTGGTATTCCTGTAGTGGACGAGAATAATATTCTTAAAGGGATTGTAACGAATAGAGATTTGAGATTTGAAAAAGATGCTAAAAGATCTATTCAAGAAGTTATGACGAAAGAGAATATCGTAACAGCTATTGAGGGTACTACACTAAGTGATGCGGAGCAAATATTGCAAGAAAATAAAATAGAAAAACTTCCTGTTATCAATAAAAATAATGAGCTTGTTGGTCTTATTACTTTTAGAGATATTACCAAACTTACACTAAAACCTATTGCTAACAAAGATAAATTTGGAAGACTACGAGTAGCAGCTGCTCTTGGAGTAACTGCAGATGCAGTAGAGAGAGCTCGTGCTTTAGTTGCAGCAGGTGTGGATGCTCTTATTATTGATACAGCTCACGGACATACAAAAGGAGTTGTGAACACGTTGAAAGAAGTAAAAGCAGCTTTTCCAGAAATTGATGTAGTGGTAGGGAATATAGCAACAGCTGAAGCGGCTATTTATTTAGCTGAGGCAGGTGCAGATGCTGTGAAAGTTGGTATAGGTCCAGGTTCTATATGTACTACTCGTGTAGTAGCAGGTGTAGGTTTTCCTCAATTTTCGGCAGTGATGGAAGTAGCTGCAGCTCTAAAAGGAACTGGAGTGCCTGTTATTGCAGATGGAGGATTGAGATATACAGGAGATATACCTAAAGCACTTGGAGCTGGAGCAGATTGTGTAATGCTTGGTTCTATGTTGGCAGGTACTAAAGAATCTCCAGGAGAAACGATTATCTTTGAAGGAAGAAAATTCAAATCGTATAGAGGAATGGGTTCTGTAGAATCAATGAAACATGGTTCTAAAGATAGATATTTTCAAGATGTAGAAGAAGATGTGAAAAAACTTGTTCCAGAAGGAATTGAAGGTCGTGTTCCTTACAAAGGAGAACTAGCAGAGTCAATGACACAATTTATTGGTGGTCTTCGAGCTGGTATGGGATATTGTGGAGCAAAAGATGTAGCAACTCTTCAAGAAACTGCTCGTTTTGTTCAGCTTACTGCTTCGGGAATTGGTGAAAGCCATCCACATAATGTAACTATTACAAAAGAAGCACCGAACTATTCAAGATAATATATGATAAATAAAAAGCTGTCCGAAAGGTCAGCTTTTATTTTAATAATGAAACACTTCAATTCGTTTGCGTGAAGAATAGAAAACGAACTTTCTTCGTATGCTCTATTTGAATTAGTGAATTAAACCAAAGTCATTAAAAGATATTCAAATAGATAGTGTTAAATTACGTTGTGATTATTTATAGCTACTCAAAGAAATATATGAAATCTTATAACTTGGCATTTAAAATTTACTTTGTTTTCTAAAATAGAAAATGCAGAAAAACATAGTTAAAGAAAATAATAGGTAAGAAAAGATAAAAATACTTAAAGAACTTTCTTGGTTTATATTGGCGATTGCTACACTAGATATAGAAACAATTACATACACAATTCCTCCAATCAATCCTCCAGCAATTCCACCATTTTTAGGAAAATAGAGAAGAGAACCGGTAAAAAAAACTGTGTAGATGTACCCAGAACAAATATGGATAAGAAATATTAGTATCATAAGAATCCATATATTTTGAGTAATAAAACTTGTAGTTAATAGCAATAATATCAACCCAATTTGAGTTACTGCAGGTGTAATGGTTCGATGTGTTGGGGAAATATTGGAAAATCGTTTGCAAATTAATCCTCCTAACATCCAAGCAACACCAAGGAATAAGGTGCAGTATCCGATAAAAACAGCTGATTTATTGAACAGGGTTTCAAGTATAAAAGAACCTTTTACATTAAAAACCATAATAACAGAAAAACAGCTTCCAAGTACCATTATAGAGAGGATAAAAGGAGGGTAGCTGAGCATATTTCGATAGGTTTGCCATGTATCAACTATAGAGAAATTTTTTTTATATTTCAATGTTTCGATACCCCAAAACCATTCTCCAATAAATAGAGTGACAGCATATAGTGCTAGAAATAAAAAATTGAATTGCCACCCCCAAAGACTTTCGAGGTATCCACCTATGAATGGAGCTAATATCGGTCCTGATGACCATATGATGGTGAAATAACTTAAGTGTTTTTTTAATTGTTCTCCCTCAAATAAATCCACGAAAAAAGCTCTAGACGATACAATGATAAGTGAAGTGCATATCCCTTGAAGGATTCTGAAAAAATAAATGAAAAATATGTTTTCAGAATGTGCAATTAACAAATTGGAAAGTATCAGTAAACTAATGGCAATAAGTTTAGGACGGTATCTCCCAATATGGTCAAGTAATATTCCGATGAATAATTGAGAAATACCATAACTGAGTAAGAAAAAAGTAAGTGATAATTGTATTTGCTGTTCACTTACTTGTAAAGATTTACTCATAGATGGAAATGAAGGTAGGTAAATATCTGTAACAAAACCAGATAATGGAATAGAAAAAAAAGCTAACCAAGTAGCTTTTTTTGTTTTGTTTTTTGAGATATTTTGAAGCATTACTATTCTTGTTTTTTACTATCAAAAATAAGGCTAAACTGTAATCCAAATAGGATAGAAGCAAGTAAAAGATGTAGAGCTTGGCTACCTAATGGGAAGTGGATATAATACATCATTATTCCCGTGATAATTTCTAAAGTAATGAGAATTAATATCCAGTTAATCTTGAAATTATGTCCGAGTTGTCGATTTTTATTTCGCAAGAATAAAAACAAACTTGTGAGAATGATTACATACGAAAAAGTTCTGTGTAGATAAAAATAATCGTTTGGATTTTGCAACCATTCAGCAACGTTAGAAACACCCGAAAGAGTTTGTTCATCAATGAATTGACGAACTTGTGTGCCAAGTGCTATTTGAACGAGCGATACTATCATCGTAAAAATAGCTATGAGTTGAAACGATTTGTCGTAGATAGTGTTTTTCTTTTTATTACTTGCTAAATAAATAGTTAGAATAAGGGCAGCGACATTAAATAAAGCAGCCACCATATGGGTTGTAATTTTTACAGGATTAAGTACAGAATACACTACTTTTGCACCAAGCCAGGCGTTAAAACCAAGAAGGAATAAAGAAAGAAAAGCTGCAAAAACAACAGATTTTCGAATTTTCCAGTACGAAAAAGAAGCGATAAACATTACCAAACATCCAAGACCAGCTAATGCACCAAACAAACGGTTGATGTATTCAGTCCAAGTATGGTACACATTAAATTCTGCATAGTTGTGCTTCGTATATGCTTCCCAATGATTTAGATCGTAAACATCGTTTGTGGTAAAATCATCTTTAGCAACCCAAAGTTTTTTTTCGTGAATAATAACCTGTCCTTTTTGGTAATTGTGATTTGGTTGCCAAAGTAATTGTTCGATTTCAGTAGGTGGGATGTAGTATCCAAAACACTTTGGCCAATCAGGACAGCCCATTCCAGAACCAGTCATACGAACAGTTGCACCAGCCAGAAAAACCATATATACCAATATCAATGCAGTCTTTGCTAGAAAAATAAATCTTTTGTTTTCCATAATCTTTTATGCTTTTGAATGAATTATTTGAAGCCCAAGTTCGTCTGCTTTTTTAACCATAAAATCATAAGCTGCGTTATAATCATTTGGAATTATCCCTTCGAGTATGGCTTCTTTTATAGCTTCTTTTATAATTCCCACTTCTTTAGATGGTTTTAATTCATATCTTTCCATAATTTCTTCTCCAGAAATAGGAGGTTGAAAATTACGAACACGATCTCTTTCTTCTACTTCTACTATTTTTTGGCGAACAATTTTAAAATTGTTGTGGTATTTTTTAAATTTTTTCGGATTTTTTGTTGTAATATCTGCTTCACATAAAGTTAGTAAAGCATCGATATCTTCTCCTGCGTCGAAAACCAATCGTCTAACAGCAGAATCGGTAACTACATCTTCTGCTATAACAATAGGTCTTGAACTCATAATGACAATTTTTTGGACAAATTTCATTTTGTTGTTAAGAGGCATATGAAGACGTTGGAAAATTTTCTTCACCATTTTTCCACCTAAGAATTCATGTCCGTGAAATGTCCATCCATTTTTTTTGTGGTAACGTTTGGTTGGGGCTTTTCCAATATCGTGGAGTAAAGCTGCCCAACGCAACCAGAGATTGTCGGTGTTTTTTGCAATATTATCAACCACTTCGAGTGTGTGGTAGAAATTGTTTTTATGCGTGTGTCCTTCTATTTCTTCTACCTGATTTAATGCTATTAATTCAGGGAGAAAACGCTCCAATAATCCAGCTTCGTAAAGTAAGCTTAATCCGTGAGAAGGAGTATCGGTAGAGAGAATTTTATTTAATTCCTCTACGATGCGTTCACCAGAAATAATATCAAGTCGATGAGCATTAGTTTGAATAGCTAAAAAAGATTCGTATTGAATTTTGAAATTCAGCTGATTGGCAAATCGTATTGCACGCATCATTCTAAGTGGATCATCAGAAAAAGTAATTTCTGGGTCTAAGGGAGTACGGATGATTCGATTTTCTAAATCTTTCATACCGTTAAAAGGATCTATCAACGCACCAAAATTGTCTTTGTTTAAAGAAAATGCCAATGCGTTTATCGTAAAATCTCTTCTATTTTGATCGTCTTCTAATGACCCGTTTTCAACAATTGGGTTTCTACTTTCTGATTTATATGATTCTTTTCTAGCGCCTACAAATTCGATATCGATATCTCCGTAACGAAACATTGCAGTACCATAATTTTTAAATATTTGTACTTTAGGTTTGTGAGGAATGAGTTCAGATACCTTCATAGCCAACTCAATACCACTTCCTACAGCTACTATGTCGATGTCTTTTTTAGAGTTTCTTTCTAAAATATAATCGCGAACAAATCCTCCGATTACGTAGCATTCAATTTGTAGTATTTGAGCAGCTTTTGTAATGATTTCGAAGATTGGATTAGAAAGGGCTTCTTTATAATTTTGTTGGATAATCATATGATTTTAGCTTATTTTCTCAAGATTTTTACTTGACAATCTTGTGTGAGTTTGATAATTGTAGAAGAATGTTTATTTACGCGATCTTTATGTAGATTTACTACATAATCTACTCCTTCAATTATTTCTTGACTTATATCGCTAAATTTTTGAGGAGTAGGAGCTCCAGAAATATTAGCAGAAGTAGAAACTAAAGGTCTTTTCATTCTTTCAATCAATTTAAAAACAAAAGGTTCTTTTACAATGCGAATGCCAAGAGAATTGTCATTTGCGATTATGTTTGTTGCTACATTTTTAGGATTGTCTAATATCAATGTTGTTGGCTTTTCAGAGCAATCTAAAATGTCGAATGCTACTTGAGGAATTTGTTGAAAGACGTTGTATAATAATTTATCTCCATTTACTAAGATT
>JBHBEQ010000159.1:0-13498 GCA_041785575.1 Flavobacterium sp. | reverse complement strand
TGAAGGGAAACAAATGATTAAAGATCACGGTTACTACATTAAAGAACAATAATTATGAAATATAAAACACGACTCTCTTTAGATATTCTATTTAAGAATATTTTCAAAGTTACAGGGCTTTTAGTTTTAGCCCTATTAGGTGGAATCTTTGCAATGTTGTTATATAATTCCTTTTCTTTTTTCTTGGATGTAGCACCTTTAGACTTTATTACAGGAATGGAATGGGCACCTACTGCAAAAAGTCCAAAATACGGAATGCTACCTCTTATTATCAGTACTACATTGGTAACTTTAGGAGCAATGATTATCGCAATTCCTCTTGGAATAGGTACTGCTGCATTTATATCTGAATATGCAGGTCCTCGATTGAAAAATATCCTAAAACCAACAATCGAAATGCTAGCTGCTATACCATCTGTAGTTATAGGTTTTTTGGGAATTGTTGTCGTTGGTCCTAGCATTGCAAACGTTGCAGACTTACCCAATGGTCTCAATGCTTTAAACGGAGCTATTTTGTTAGCTATTATGGCTTTACCTACTATCATCACCGTTGCGGAAGACGCCATACACACTGTTCCAAAAGCCTATAAAGAAGCAAGTTATGGAGTTGGAGCTACTAAATGGCAAACTTTGCGAAAAATAGTTATCCCTGCAGCTGCTCCTGGTATTATTGCAGCTATTATGCTTGGTGTTGGTAGAGCAATTGGTGAAACGATGACCGTATTAATGGCTACTGGAAATGCTTCTTTGATTCCGACAGGTTTCTTTGACTCTGTAAAAACAATGACAGCTACGATTGCCATAGAAATGGGAGAAGTTCCATACCAAACAACACACTATTTCGCGTTATATGCTATTGCAACAGCTTTGTTTTTTATGACCCTTATAGCGAATATAGTAGGAGAATATTTTATTAATAAATTCAGAAAATATCATGCAGCATAAAACTAATAAACTTTCTAGTGTTTTTGAATGGGGGTCTTTATTACTCAGTACTACAATTGTATGTTTTTTTCTATTTGTAATTATCTATGAGATTTTTTCAAAAGGAATTTCTGAACTTTCTTGGTCTTTCATCAGCGAAGTACCAAAAAAAGGTATGACCTCTGGTGGTATATTAACTCCTATAATAGGAACCGTATTACTCACTTTAATCACATCTGCATTTTCTATACCTTTTGGTGTTTGTTGTGCAGTATATCTCAATGAATATGCAGAAAACAATTGGCTTACAAGAACTATTCGAGCTTCTATTAGAAACCTTTCTGGGGTACCTTCTATTATCTACGGATTGTTTGGTTTGGCATTGTTTGTACAAGCTCTAAAATTCGGCACTTCTCTTCTTGCAGCAGGATTAACTTTAGGACTTCTCTCTCTTCCATACATTATCACAACAACAGAAGAAGCTCTAAAACGTATCCCAAATAGTACAAGAGAAGCTGCTTTAGCCGTTGGAGCAACTAAGTTTGAAACCATTAAAGACGTGGTACTTCCATCTGCAATGTCAGGAATACTTACAGGTGTTGTACTTACTCTATCAAGAGCAGCAGGGGAAACCGCACCAATATTATTCACAGGTGCCGCTTTTTATATCAATGGAACAAATGGTTATATCAACCAAGAGTTTATGGCACTTCCATACCACTTATACATGCTATCTACACAACATCAATCAATAGAAGAAGTTCGTCCGATAGCTTACGGAACTGCTTTGATACTCGTTGTTATTGTCTTTTTACTCAATTTGAGTGCTTTTTATATTCGTTACAAATACAGAAAAAATGAAAACTAAATTATCTACACAAAATCTAAATATCAGTTTCGGAACGAAACATGTTTTAAAAAACGTTAATGTAACTTTTAACGAAAACGAAATTACTGCATTAATTGGCCCTTCTGGATGTGGAAAAAGTACACTCCTAAGAAGTTTTAACAGAATGCACGACCTATCACCTGATGCAAAAATAGAAGGAAACTTATTTCTTGAAGACTTGAATCTTTATTCTAAAAACATTCCTGTTACAGAAATTAGAAAAAGAATAGGAATGGTTTTTCAAAAAGCAAATCCTTTCCCAAAAAGCATTTATGAAAATATTGCTTATGGTTTAAAAATTAACAACCTACCTCACGGTAAAGATGTTATAGAAAAAGCATTACAAGAAGCTTACCTTTGGGAAGAAGTGAAAAATGACCTAAAAATGCCTGCTACAAGATTATCAGGTGGTCAGCAACAACGTTTATGTATTGCAAGAGCAGTTGCTTTGCGTCCGGAAGTAATTTTGATGGACGAACCTTGTTCTGCGCTAGACCCTGTTAGTACTTTGAAAATTGAAGAATTGATTAAAAGTTTAAAAGAAAAATACACCATTGTTATTGTTACTCACAATATGCAACAAGCACAACGAATTGCTGATAAAACAGTGTTTATGTATCTTGGAGAAGTAAAAGAAGAAGGTGAGACATCTCAAATATTCAACAATCCTTCGCACGAAATGACTAAAAATTACATCAACGGACATTTTGGTTAATATTTAATATTCATTATATCTATTAAGTTTTAGTATTTCTCAAAAAAAATCATGAAAACAAATTATTTTTTTGGCAAAATTTCAAGCATGGCAACCTTGCTTTTTTGCGGAATTTCAAATGGACAAGATTTAGTTCATTATTGGGATTTTAATGACAATTCGTCTGTGACTTCACTCCTTACTCCTTCAACTTCTTTGATTCCTGGAGGTGGATTAACACATCTTTCTGGAGGGATTTCTTTGATTGATTTTGCAGGTGGAACAGGTCAAAATTTTGACGTAGAAAATCTCAATGCACGAAATGGAGCCCCAGCTGGAACGCATCTTAGATTTAACAATCCTATAGGTGGCTCTTTAGAATTTAACCTTCCAACTACTGGATATGAAAAAATTGTAGTAAAATTTGCTACGCGCAGATCTGGTTCTGGAGCTGGAGAGCAATTGTGGTCTTATTCTATAGATGGAATTAATTTCACCCCTTTTACTACTCTAACGATTAATAACGGAAATCCAGTCTTACAAACTTTAGATTTTTCTGCAATCTCAACAGTTAACAACAACCCTAATTTTAAACTAAAAGTTGAGTTTGTAGCAGCAGCTGGAGGAACAGTAGGTAACAACCGTTGGGACAACTTTACCTTGGAAGGCATCTCTATAGGAGGAGTAGATCAGGTACCTCCTACTGTAAATTTCCTACCAGAAAACAATAGTACTGGAATTACAACTTCTGTTATTCCACAAATAATATTCAACGAAGAAGTGCGTTTAATTGACAATTCGTCTATTACCAATTCAAATGCCCCTTCTGCTATTGTTTTCAAAAAAGATAACGCTACTGGAGAAGACATTCCATTCAGTGTAGAAGTTGTTGCAAACACTTTTGTTATTACACCAAACCAACCGCTTTTAGCCGGAACTTCTTACTATTTAGGATTAAATCCGAATATGATAGAAGACACAAATGACAATGTAATATCTACTTCTCCAGCTATAACTTTTACAACTGCTGGAGCATCAGTATCCTTTGCGAACACCTTTCTAAAAGTAAATGAAGATGCTGGAACAGTACAATTTCAATTAAATATCGAAAATCCTTCTGACGGATCTTTTGACTTGGTTGTAAAACCTGCTCCTTTTAGCACTGCCGACAGTCAAGATTTCACTCTTGAAACACAAACTATTCAAATTACACCATCGACACCTTTGGTATATTCTATCGAAATCCCAATCATAGATGATTCTCAAAGCGAACAACATGCTGAATATTTTGTTTTGAGCTTGGAAAATGCTCAAGGTGTAATTTTACCTGAAGAAACTTTTGCTACAATTTATATCACTGACAATGATTCTTCTGCTCCAGAACCTACTTTAGATATAGAGTTGAATTATGTTGGTAGTTTTGATCCATCAGGAGCTAATTCAGCAAGTACCGAAATTGTGGATTACGACCCTGTTACTAAACGTTTGTTTACGACAAGTGGAACATCTTCTAAACTTGATATCATAGATTTCTCAGACCCAACAACACCAAGTGTTGTACAAACTATTGATATGTCTAGCTATGGAAGTCTGACCAGTGTAGCTGTTAAAAACGGAATAGTTGCTGTTGCTTCGCCAAATTCCAATCCTCAAGAAAATGGCTCAGTAGTATTTTTTGATACGAATGGAACATTCTTAAAACAAGTATCCGTTGGAGCATTGCCTGATATGGTGCGTTTTACACCAGACGGAACTAAAGTACTCACAGCAAATGAAGGCGAACCTAACGCTGATTATTCTATAGACCCTGAGGCTTCTATAAGCATTATTGATATCTCTAATGGTGTCAATCATTTAACACAAGAAAATGTTAGCACTTTATTTTTTACCTCATTCAACAGCCAAGAAGAATCTCTTATTGCTTCAGGAGTAAGAAAACTAAAACAAAGCAGTACGCTATCTCAAGACTTAGAACCCGAATACATCACTATAGCAGCGGATAGCCAAAAAGCATGGGTAACTTTGCAAGAAAATAACGCAATTGCTGAAATAAATCTTGCTAATAATACCATTACTCAAATTTGGGCCTTAGGAACAAAAGATATGAACTTGCCAGGTAATGGATTTGATGCCTCTGATAACAATGGCGAAATATTGATTGCCAACTGGCCTGTAAAATCATTCTATATGCCAGATGCTATTGCTACATACAACGTAAACGGCACAAACTACATAGTAACTGCAAACGAAGGAGATGAAAAAGAGTTTAATACTCTTAACGAAAGAACAACTGTAGGAGCTGCTACACATCAATTAGACTCTACCAATTTTCCTCAAGCAAAAATGTTAAAAGCATCGTATAATTTAGGAAGATTTAGAGTTACAAATTTAAATGGAGATAATAATAACGACGGAACATTTGAGGAAATCAACAGTGTAGGGTCAAGGTCTTTCTCAATATTCAACGCAGATACCAAAGAATTGGTATATGACAGCGGAGATGATTTTGAGAGATATACTGCAGCACATTGGACTTCTTTATTTAATGCAGACCACGGAAACAATAATGCTAAAAACAGAAGTCGTTCAAAAGGTCCAGAACCAGAAGGTGTTGCAATTGCAACTTTTGGAGATCAAACTTTTGCATTTATTTCTTTAGAAAGAATCGGAGGAGTAATGGTTTATAACATCACAAATCCTGAACAACCTTATTTTGTTGACTATAAAAACACTCGCAATACTTCTAGCTACGGTGGTGATTTAGGTGCCGAAGGTATTTTGTATATTCCTGCAGATAACACGACAACTGAAAAACCATATATTGTAGTAGCAAACGAAATAAGTGGAACTCTTACAATTTATGAAGTAGATAGAAAAACCCTTTCTACAGAAAATCACGACAATTTAACTAATAAACAAACGTTTTCTGTTTTCCCTAACCCTGTTAGAAAAGGAGAAGAGCTTTATTTCAACAGACCTGCAAGTTATCAATTGTTTGATATTTCTGGAAAACACATTTATTCTGGAAAAGAAACGCAATCTATAAACACTTCGTTTTTAAATACAGGAATGTATATCTTACAAACCACAGAAGGTATCACTAAAAAGATTATTGTAAAATAAATATCTTTTCACTCACAAAAAAACGGGCTATCTGGTAATTCAGATAGCCCGTTTTGTATCGTATAATATGCTATAGTAAATTAAACATAAATAGTTATTCAATTCCTCTTTTATTTCTTTATTTTTTAATTATATCTAGAAATTGCCGTATTCATTCCTTATCCAATGAAATATATAAATGACTTACAAAACAACTTAAATTTGGTCAATAATCATTAAGTTATTACGGAGGAATAGATTTACAATATCACTCTTCAGCATTATCTAAAAACTCTTGTTTTACTACAAGTTGTATAGATTCTACAGAATTTCGATACATTTTCAAAACAGTACCTGTATAATATTCAAAGTCTATCACATCTGACTCTTGTATATCTGTTTCATTTGCACTAGTCATTTCTGAAATCAAACCAGCAAGCGTATCATAATGTTCGCTTTCCGCAAATGAGAAAGGTAAAAACCTATTGATATCTGTAATATTTTCGTGAGAATTTACAACAAACACTCCTTCGGCTACCCTTCCAACAATAGGTTCTTCATTGTCGTATTCATCTTGAATTTCTCCTACCAATTCTTCTAAGATATCTTCTAATGTTACCAATCCAGAAAACTCTCCTACTTCATTGGTTACGATAGCAATTTGTGAATGTTCTATCTGAAACTTTTTCAGTAAGTTTTTAATCAACGTAGATTCCGAAACAAAAATTGGCTCCCTTAATATCGACGATATTGAGAAATTCTCTCCATTTTTGGTATACTCTCTAAACAAATCTTTGGTATAGAGCATTCCTAAAATATTTTCTTTGTTTTCGTCATAAACTGGGTATCTAGAATAGCCTTCCGAAACACAATGTAATATTACGTCTTTGACTGGAGTATTTACATCAATACTTGAAACATTTTTTTTCAATGTATAAACGTTCATTACTCTTCTATCATCAAAATCAAAAACATTTTGGATAAGTTCTCTTTCGGTTTCTTCTATAGCACCTCCTTCTTGACTCTCGGTAATAATCATTTTCAGCTCTTCTTCTGTATGAATATTTTCGCCGTGTACTGGTGTAATTCCACAAGCTCTCAGAATTACGTTAGCAAAACCATTCATCAACCAAATAACGGGTTTAAAAACCACGTAAAATATGCGCAATGGCCAAGCTACAGCAAAAGTGGTTTTACTTGGAAATTGAATTGCTAATGATTTTGGTGCCAACTCTCCAAATACGATGTGTAAAATAGTGATAACTACAAAGGCTATCGGAAACGAAAGGTTGTGAACCAAGTTTTCGTATTCTGGACCTGAAAAACCTAAAAAGTGAAAAAATCTGAGCAAAACAGGTGTGAGCGAACTCTCCCCTACCCATCCTAAACCTAGAGATGCAAGTGTTATCCCAAGTTGGGTTGCTGCTAAATAAGAATCTAAATTTGAAACGATTGATTTTGCTGCATTTGCAGACGACGAGCGTATGCCTTTTTGAACTTCAATTTGCGATGCACGTACTTTTACTATTGCAAACTCTGCTGCAACGAAAAAACCGTTTAACAGCACCAAAAAAACAGTAATTATTAACTTCCAGACCGATACTTCATCTGATAAACTTTCGGTTCCTACCATTGATAATCCACTCAGGGGTATTGTTTCCATATTCTAAAAAAGTAAAGACTTGGTTTGTTTTTTTATATGAAGTCTTATATGTGTGCAAATATATTAATTAACTAAATGCTTTTGCAATAATTATTAACGAATTTTTGTCTGTTATCGCACTCTGTCTCCAAACCATTGCACCATTCTTATACAACATTAATGTTGGGGTACTTTTTATACGTAATGCTTCTACCAAATTAGGATTTTTTTGTACATCTATTCGTATTATCGTAAGTTTATCTCCCACTTCCAATGCAACTTCTTCAATAATCCCCAACATTTGCTGGTCTTCAGGATTGTTTTCTGATGAAAAGTGTAATAATACTGGTATACTGCTATTAATTAATTCTCCAAATTTCGACATATTCAAAATATATTGTAAAACAAAATTAACGATTTTTAGTTAATATCATTTTATTTATCTCTTTTTTTTAATTGCAACACGGTAATTTCTGGCCAAATTCCTATTCTTCCTGCATATGCATGAAACCCAAAACCTCGATTTACGTATATATATTTTTCTAGTTCTCTATATAATCCTCCCCATTGTTTATAGACAAATGCCGCAGGACTCCAATGAAGTATATTAGGTATTTCGATTCCCATTTGCATACCATGTGTATGTCCGGAAAGAGTAAGATCGAAATGCAATGGATGAGGACGTACTTCTGCATCCCAATGCGACGGATCGTGGGTGAGTACAATTTTAAAATCTTTTTGTTTTAGATTTTGCGATGCTTTATTTAAATCTCCAACTTGTTTGAAATTTTTCCCCCAATTTTCCACTCCTACCACAAACAATGTATCGTTGTTTTTTATTATCGCTCTGTTTTCGTTGAGCAATAAATCAAATCCTATATCGGTATAGGCTTTTTTTATTTCTTCGAAATTTTTCTGTTTATCTCTTTCGGTGGGAAATTTTACATACTCTCCATAATCGTGGTTTCCTAACACAGCTAATTTGCCATATTTAGGCATTTTTATTTTGCTAAAAATATCTTTCCAAGGCTGGGTTTCACTTGCTAAATTATTGACTAAATCTCCTGTAAAAATTATCAAATCTGCATCTTGTTGATTGATAAGTTCAATTCCTTTTGTTACTTTCTCTTCATCGTCTAAACTACCACAATGTATGTCGGATATTTGTACGATTCGAAAACCGTCAAACTCTTTTGGTAGTCTATCAAAATATATGTCTTGCTGATGTATAGTGTAATCGTATTTTCCTTCAACTACACCGTAGAGCAATGCTAAAAACGGAATAAATCCTATTGCAATACCTATACGAGAAAAAGTAATTTTTCTTTTAGGCATCTGGAATTTTCTCTTGTTAAAATACTGAATTAAAGCTACTATACAACGATATATATCTTGAAGAATCAACAATATTGCTGTGATAATTTTAGGTACATAAACCATCAACAATACACTAATTACCAACATACTATATTGCGTTTGCCCTCCCGAACGATCAAACGTAAGGAAAAAGTACACAAAATAACCCACCAATAGTATGTTGCTAATAATATACGCAAGTCGTATCGATGTTTTTTTGAACAAATTAGAAATCAGTATATATCCATACCATTCTATAATTATCCAAATCAAAAGAAAAATTGCTATTCTCATTCTATATTAATTATTGAGATTATCCCATTCAATTTCATCATCTAAAATATCATTAGAATACTGAGATGGTATTTGCTGTTTCTTTTTTTCTTCTGAACGTCTAAAAGCATCTCTCACTATTTTCTGCAACAATTCTTTAAATGTATTAAAATCTACTTCATAGGTCAATCCTACTCCTTGTTTATATCCAATACCTTCTCCCAGGTAATTGATGTTGTTTTCTCTATTAAATACTCGTGCTCTTAAGCTTCCATCTTCATTTAACAACAGTTGTATTTCTACGTCTCCGACTATCATATTTTCTTCTGTTCCACCAATTGGCACTCCTAATTTTCCATTAATAAGCACTTTATCACTTACTTTCGTAGATAAGGTTACCCCAACTCGAGCGGCATCCGAACTTTCTTGTAGTGGATTTCTATTGGCTTGTTGGTAATTAAATCCAACCTTTAATTTTCCATCTTCATTCGAAAACAAGTCATCAAATAAGCTACTTGCTCGTTCTAACAAACTTCCGTAAACTGCAGTATTAGCATTATCTGAATTGATAAAACTACCTGTTGCCAACAATGCCATTGCTTGTGTTTGACGTACGTCTTTATCAGCTAATTTGTATTCAATTTCAGATTTTAATGTAGAACTTACATTTGGAAAATCAATATTAAAATCAATTTGAGGATTAGATAAATTCCCTGTTATCAAAACAGATACATCGGTATCAATTTTTCTGTTAATTGCAGAGCTTTCGAGTATCAATGCTGGATTGGTTTCTGTTTTATAGACTGCTTCTAAATCGAGAATGGCATTCATCGGATTTCCTTCCCAACGTATCGTTCCGAAGCGTTTTACTTGTAATTTTTTGTCGATTATAACATCGTATTTAAAGTTGTATAAACCTTCATAAACTTGAAAATCCCCCCACATATTAAACCTTCCCAAGGTATTAATTTCCATTGTGATAAATCCAGCTCCTTTTCCTTTCATTCCGTGTCCTGTGTTTCTATCCAAGAGCACTTCAATCTCAGCATCAGGAGTTATCAAAAATTCAAAATCTAATTGAATACCACCAAAATCGTTTACTATTTCTTGGCTTTTATTCCCTTCTTTTCGATTGCGTTTTTCCTTTTCCGTAAGGAAATAAACAAAGTTATTATCGCCCACTCCTCCTGCATCATCAAGTGACAAAATAATTTTTGTACCAGGTTTTGATGTTGCATTCATAGCAATACGCAAACTTTCTGCTGGTCCTTTTAACGTGGCTGTTCCATCAATAAAAGCTGTTCCGTAATAAGGTATTCCTTCTTTATATTTTTGATTTAAAGCCAACAAATTGTCGGAATTTATTTTCATATCTAAATTCCAGTTTTTGAAATAATTATGCGAAATAACACCGTTTACTTTTCCTTTCGTTTTGTATTGACTATCGGTTAGTGTTAGTCCTCTCATAATAAATTGCTTTTCGGTAACATCTAAAGGTGCATTCTCATCAAATATATAATCTACACCTGTAAATACTGGTCGCATTCCTGCATTGGTTAAATACAATCTACCATCTACTTGTGGAGAAGACGGCACACCCGAAATACTAAATCTTCCTGTTACTTCTCCTCTAACATCAGATGCAATTGATTTTAAAAATGGTGCAATAATTTTCAAATCAAATTTATTCAACCCAGCCTCTAAATCTAATTTGCTCGCTCCTTTTACGATACCAATTTTACCGTGTAGGAAAAAGCTTTCTACCTCATCATTTTGAATGCTTGAATTTATATTAAAACTCTCAAAATTTTCATCTCCTTCTGCTTCTAGCAAGAGTTTTCCTAGAGACACTTTGTTTATTTCTAATTGGTCGATAGAAATATTCGAAGTTGGTTTAAATATTTTATTTTGTTGCAACAAGGCGACTTCTCCATTAATCAATCCTCCTAATTGTAGATTATCTATATCTGGAACAATCTTATTCAAATCTACTTTGTCAAATATCATTTTGAGGTTTTTATAGTCATTACCTCGCATTGCTCCTTTCACCAAAACAGATTGTTCTTCGTGTGTCAACTCAATATCTTGTACTTCAAAATCTGTAATGGATTTGTTAAACACCACACGATTTTTATTTCTTCCGTCTTCATTAATATGCCAAAGAAATTCTTTAAAACTTATGGTTGATTTATCAAAACCTACAACTGATTTATTCTCTTCATTGATTGTATAATACAGATTTAGTTTGTAATCATCTAATGATTTTTTACCACCGTTAAATACAGTTTTGATATGTAAGGTATCGTTTTGAATATTGTTATTCATTTTAAAGTTCACGATATCGTATCCAGCCAATCTCGCAGAATCAATCTGTACAGAAGTGATTGCCAATGTGTCTTTATTATTGATGTGTAGATTTACATTCTTAAAATTATTTTTATCCAATTGTATAAATGGAGTATTTAAATCTAAGCGAAAATCAACATCATCTGCATTTACAAAACCTTCTATTTGAGTATCTTTTCCAATATGTAAATTTGGCATCAACATATTGACGATTTTGTTATTGATATCAAATTTAAATGCAAAAAATTGCCCTGGATCTAATTTTATTGGGGAATAGTTGGTATATAAACTACCCATTGCATTTTCAACTATGGACTTAAGTTGTTTCATTTTAAATTTTCCTCTGAGATAGCCTTGAGCTATGTCTTCGGAATTGATGTTCAATAAGCGAGTTCCATCGGTTTCAAAAGCAGATGTAATTTGGAAGTTTGCAAAAGTATATGCCTCTTTTTCTGTAGTGTATTTTGTATCAATAAAATGCACCGTACCTACAAAATTATCTATATGGTCTCCTGATGCATTTATTGCAATTTTACCTGTAAAATCCCCTATATTTCCTTCAATTAATTTCAAGGCATTTACATTGAGATATTCGATGTCGGTAATGAAATTATACTTTTTTACTTGTTGTGTAAAATCTATTTCTCCGTCAAAAGTCAATAAAGCATTAGGATCTTTACTTACTACAACTCCTTTGTAATAAGGTATTTTCAAGTTTCCGTTTAGTTCGATATCTTGATATGTATATCCATTAAAATCTAAAGAATGTATATTTCCTTTAAGGATTGTATGTAAATTTTCTATATCAAATCCTTTTCCGTTTACAAACAGTTCAAGGGTTGTTTTTCCAACTTTTTCTTGGTTAGTTAAATTTCCTATATCAAAATTTTCAAGGACAACATTTCCTGTATAACTGGCATTTTGTTTATCGTTTACTTTTGCCATTACCACATTTGCCTCGGCATACCCAAGAGCTGATGTTGCTTTTAAATCTGCTTCTACCTCAAAATTACTATACGAAAAAGCCCCCGACAAGTCAATTGTTCCCAATTTATCCAATTCCTTTGGCAATGCTTTATCAAGAATTGTTGGTAGTACCGCAACCGCTTGAGTTCTCGAAATCATTAATCGATCTAAATTGGTTGTGATTTTCAATGGCTTTTCCGAAACACCTATAAGGTTTTCAAATTTAAAATTTCCTATAATATGCGCTCCTTCTCCATTGGTTAAGATTGTATTTACCAATGTAAAATTGCTCAATGTTCCATTTGCTACGGTCTTTAAGTAATACTTTTGGTTTTCGCCTATTTTATTATAGAAATATCGGATATCATTTGTAGCCAACGTACTATTATCTACATCTACAAAAATGTTTACTTTTTTCGCAAAGCTCTTCAAATCTCCTTCTTTGTAACTCATTCCAACAGTCCCTACTAAAAGACTTTCTTTGGTTTTAAACAACAAATTTTTGAAATTCATAAATGTTTTTCCCATAGAAAAATCTGTAGAAGACCCCTCGAGTTGTAATCCACCAAAACCTGTAAGATGTAAATCTCTAATTTTCCCTTGTACATTAGCCCCTTTTACCAAAAAGTCTTTTACTTTCCCACTTATTCCTTTAAAACGCAGAGTTTCCGGATTAGGTTTATTATCATCGGTGATACTGAAGTGACCATTTTTTAAAACCAATTCTTCTATACTCATCAAAAATTTCCCTGATCCCTCTTTGCCATCATCAAACACTTTGATAAACTTATCTAAGTTAGAAAGCGTATCGTTTTTATAGGTATGTATATGGAAATCAACGTTATTCAACTGCGTTTTACTAAAGAACAAACGTCCTTCTAACAATTGATTTAAATCTAATATATTTGTTTCTAACCCTTTGATAAAAGCCAAAGTATCTCTGTGGTCATCTATTACAGAAACGCCTTTAAGCAACACACTTCCGTTGAAACCAATAGCTAACTTCTCGATATTTGTATGTATGTTGAATTGTTTGTTGATTTTTTCTGTAGCGAAGTGCGCCAACTTTGTTTGTACGATAGGTGTACTCAAAATAGCTGCCAACAAAAATATAAGCAACAATAAGCCGAGAATCAGACCAAATAGTATTTTAGAAAATTTTTTGATAGGGCTTTTATGTTTAAATTTGCACAATTCTATGAACGTACAAAAATAGAATATTTCTCCTTGTGTTTATTAGATTTAAACAATAATTTTACAAAATTATGAGCAAAGATTTACATTATATATTAGCTATAGAAAGTTC
>JBHBEQ010000158.1:0-3241 GCA_041785575.1 Flavobacterium sp. | reverse complement strand
ATATATTTTTCTACTTCTTCAGCAGTCATTCCAATACCTTGGTCTGATATTGTGAGTGTATTGTTTTCTTTATCTACTTTTACTTCTATAAATGGATTTTCACAAGAAACATTTGTTTCTCCTAATGAAATTAAATGTTTGATTTTTAGTGTAGCATCTGTTGCATTAGAAACTAATTCTCTTAAAAATATTTCGTGATCGCTGTAAAGAAATTTTTTTATCAGTGGAAAGATGTTTTCTACTGTTACATTAATTTTTCCTGTAGTCATTTTTTGATTTTTTATTAGGTTTTCACAACTTTTTACTCGAAAAATATACCAAATATTTTTTAGTGTCAAAATGTCACTATTAATACCTTTTCATTCTAAAAATGTATCTTTGTAACATAAATATCAGTATATGAAAGCAACCTTTTATAAATATAAACTAAATTTTAAAAATCCTTCAGGAACCTCTAGAGGGGTACTTCATACCAAAACAACCTATTTTCTTCAAATTGAAGACGGAAATAAAATAGGAATAGGTGAGTGTGCCGTATTTGAAGGATTGAGCTATGACGATAGAGCAGATTATGAAGAAAAATTGCAATGGGTTTGTGATAATATTCACTTAGGAAAGACACAACTTTGGGATTTACTTCGCCATTATCCATCGATTCAATTTGGAGTAGAACAGGCTTTTTTATCATTTGAAAGTCATCATCCAATGGTGTTGTTTCATAATGATTTTTCTATGGCAAAGAAATCAATACCTATTAATGGACTCGTTTGGATGGGAACTCCAGAGTTTATGAAAAATCAAATTAATCAGAAGATAGCTGAGGGATTTAATTGTATCAAAATAAAAATTGGTGCTATAGATTTTGAGAAGGAATTAGAACTTTTACAATACATAAGAAATCAATTCAGTGTTGAACAAATAGAAATTCGAGTAGATGCAAATGGTGGATTTTTTTCAGAAGAAGCATTGGAAAAATTGCAGAGATTATCTGAATTAAATATACATAGCATAGAACAACCAATTAAACAAAATCAAAAAGACAAAATGGCAGAGCTGTGTAAACAAACCCCAATCCCTATAGCTTTAGATGAAGAATTAATTGGTGTGGTTGAGTACAATGAGAAAGAGCAACTCTTACAACAAATACGTCCGCAATACATTATTTTAAAACCAAGTTTGGTAGGAGGGGTTAAAGGAAGTGAAGAATGGATTGAATTGGCAGAAAAATATAATATAGAATGGTGGATTACGTCTGCATTGGAAAGCAATATCGGACTTAATGCAATTGCACAATGGACGTATACATTGCAAAATTCGATGCCTCAAGGTTTGGGTACAGGTGGATTGTTTACAAATAATATAGATGCTCCATTGGAGGTTAAAGAAGGACATTTGTGGTGTGTTAAGAATAAAAAATGGAATTTAGATAACATAAATATTCCTTTAACAATCATTTAATAATGTGTTTTTTGATATTTTTATCGTTTTATAATATTGTTTTTCAGTTGTTTATGTATGTTTGTTAACGATAGAAATATTTTTTTCAAAAAAAATGATTTCTTAATATTCAGTTAACATTGGTTGCTTACTTTTGACGCCATCTTAAATTAAATTAAAAATGTCATTAAATTCAATTTTTCAATTTTTAGTTCCGAAGGATAAAGTATTCTATCCTTTGTTTGAACAAGCGGCAAATAAATTAAAAGTTTTATCTGAAACTTTAAATGAAGCAGTAAATACACCAAATAGAGATGCTCTATTGAAAGAGGTGGAAGTTTTGAAATCAGAAATTGAAGCTATTGCTCAAACTACACGTATGGAGTTGAGTAGAAATTTCATCACGCCATTCGATAGAGAAGATATCCATTTGTTAATTACGGCAGTAGATGAGGTAGCAGATAATTTAAGTGATGCTGCGAGTCGTATGAGATTGTATCATATAGATCGTATTACAAAACCATTAAAAAAATTAACAGAAGCAAATCTTGAAGCTTGTAAGGAGGTGTCTTCTGCAATTTTGAGACTTAATGATAATAAAAACTTACCTAAAATAGCTGAGAGCTGCAAAGTACTTTACAGAGTTGAGCGTAAAGCAGATAAGGTTTTTGACCGTGCAGTAGCAGATATTTTTGAAAACGAAAGCAATGCATTAGATATTATTCGTTATAAAGAAGTGATGACAGCCTTAGAATCTGCAACAGATAGTTGTAGAAAAGTTGCAAATGTGTTGGAGACCATCACAGTGAAATATGCTTAACCTAAATATAAGGTTGTCGTTATGGAAATATTTGATTTATTACAAAACCTCGAAATAAACGGGGCACTTTTGTTATTGTCTATTATTGTTCTCGCTTTAGGGTTTGATTATATCAACGGATTTCACGATGCAGCAAACTCTATTGCTACGATTGTTACTACACGTGTATTGACTCCTTTTCAGGCAGTTCTTTGGGCAGCGGTATTTAATTTCGCTGCATATTTCATCTCTTTGTATTGGATTGGAGAATTTAAAATTGGTAACACAATTGCTAAATCTGTAAATGAAAACTTTATTACACTTGAAGTTATTTTTGCAGGACTTATCGCAGCAATTACTTGGAATCTACTTACTTGGAAATTGGGAATCCCTTCGTCTTCATCACATACGCTTATTGGTGGATTTATTGGAGCCGCAATTGCTTATGCAGGTGGATTTACAGGAGATAATGGTGTAGATGTAATTGTGTACGAAAAAGTAATTCCTATTTTCTTATTTATTTTCTGTGCACCGCTTTTGGGACTTATTTTGGCATATTTTATCACAGTAATCATCTTGTGGACGTGTAGAAAAGTGAATCCGCATAAGGCAGAATATTGGTTTAAAAAATTACAACTTTTATCATCTGCTTTGTTTAGTCTTGGACACGGAGGAAACGATGCTCAAAAGGTGATGGGTATTATTGGTGCTGCAGTAATAAGTTTTCATATGGGATTGCCAGATGATATGAATCCTTATTTGGCTATTGAAACCAAAGACCGTTTTTCGTATTTTGTATCTCATTGGGGTTGGGTTCCATTAGCATCTTTCTTGTTCATCGGTTTAGGAACGATGAGTGGAGGATGGAAAATTGTGAAAACCATGGGGTCTAAAATTACAAAAGTAACGCCACTTGAAGGTGTAGCAGCAGAAACAGCTGGAGCAATGTCTTTGTATGTATCAGAGCATTTAGGAGTACCTGTTTCTACTACACATACGATTACT
>JBHBEQ010000157.1:0-2529 GCA_041785575.1 Flavobacterium sp. | reverse complement strand
CACCAATCTATTTCGATAAAATTTAAACAAACGAAAACGTGTAGAAACAATATTAATTCAATGAAAAAAATAACCATTTTCGGTGCTGGAAAATCTTCTTCTAGCTTAATTAAATATCTATTAGACGCTGCTACTCTTCATTCATTCGAAGTTGTGGTTGCGGATTTATCTATTGAAAATGCTCAAAAAAAAATACAAAATCATCCAAAAGGATTAGCGATAGAATTTTCGTTATCTGATGAACCTCTTCGAAAGAAACTAATCGAAGATTCTGACGTTGTAATTTCTATGCTACCTGCTCATTTACACATAGACATTGCCAAAGATTGTGTGTTTTATGGAAAACATTTGGTTACAGCATCGTACATCTCTAAAGAAATGCAATCTTTAGATGAAGAAGTAAAAGCTAAAGGTCTTGTCTTTATGAATGAATGTGGTTTAGACCCTGGAATAGACCATATGAGCGCTATGGCTGTTCTCGATAAATTAAGAGACAAGGGAGCTGAAATCGTATTGTTTGAGTCGTTTTGTGGTGGTCTTATTTCACCCGAAAGCGATGATAATTTGTGGAACTACAAATTTACGTGGAATCCAAGAAATGTGGTACTTGCCGGACAAAGCGGTACAGCAAAATTTCTGCAGCAAGGAAAATACAAATACATTCCTTATAGCCAACTTTTTAGAAGAACAGAATTTTTAAACATCGATGGTTATGGAAAATTTGAAGCTTATGCCAATAGAGATTCCCTTAGCTATCAAAAAATATATGGATTAGAAAATGCTCATACCATTTTTAGAGGAACCATTAGAAGGCTTGGTTTTTCGCGTGCTTGGAACGTTTTTGTTCAGCTTGGAATGACAGATGATTCTTACACCATCGAAAACTCTGAAAACATGAGTTATCGTGAGTTTACAAATCTTTTTCTTGCTTATCACCCTACAGATTCTATCGAAATAAAATTGCGTTTGGCTTTAAATATCCAACCGGATGATATTCTTTGGGAACGATTAGAAGAAATAGAATTATTCAATCCTGATAAAAAAATTGGCCTTAAAAATGCTAGTCCGGCCCAAATTTTAGAAAAAATTCTTTCTGAAAAATGGACTTTGAATCCTACTGACAAAGATATGATTGTGATGTATCATAAATTTGGATATAAATATGAAGGACAACATAAACAAATTGATGCTACTATGGTGTGTATAGGAGATGATCAAGTGCATACTGCTATGTCTAAAACCGTTGGTTTACCTGTAGCGATAATAGCTCTACAAATTCTCAACAACAAAATAAAAACTCCTGGTGTACAACTTCCTATACGCAGAGAAATTTACCAACCCGTATTGGACGAACTCGCTTCTTTTGGCATTGAATTCATAGAAAAAGAAGTTCCTTATAAAGGTATTGTATAAACGAAAAAATCGGGCTTTCACAATGTGAAAGCCCGATTTTTATTATTTTAGTTTACAGCAGAGTAATACACCTCTCCTGATAGAAATTTTACATTTTTAGGATTGTTTTTAAATTGTGTGAAATTCTCTGCTTCCAAAACAATGTCAAAACGCTCTTTTAATGCTTTAAGTGATTTTTCTGCATTTTCAGGTGTTTGCTCTGCAACTATTTTATATTTTACTGTTGCTAACTCAAATAAGATTTGTTGCTGTTGCTTAGTAAGTTGGACTTGTAAACTAACAAAAGCTACATCTTTACTTGCAAATCTTTTAATGTTTTGAACATTTTGCACTAAAATTTCTCTACTCACAATCTCTTGAGCCTCTGCGTGATTTACAAACAGAGCAAAAACTGCTATCCAAAATATTTTTTTCATAATAAAATAGATTTTATCAAATGTATGTTTTATTTTGAATATAAACAATTTTTCTGTAAAATTTCCCTTTAATTAAATCTTAGATACCTCTTCTACTATATCTTGCCACTCTTTTAGTTCTGGCAAACCTGGTTTTCTCTTACCGAAAAACTGTACAATTATATCCCCCATTTCGTTAAACACTTCTATTGATGTTACGATACCATCTTCAGTAGGTTTGCGTACAACCCAAGTCTGTGCAATTTTCTCCATATCTAAGTGCATGTTGAAGTCAGGGTCCATTACATTAAACCACTGGTGGTGCCAAAGAGTGTTGTTTACATTTCCGGTGTGGATTTGTATCATACTTTGATTCCCTACAAATACCATAATCGGTGTTTGTGTTTCTGAAGATTTTTCTAGCATTTTCACAATAGCATCTTTGCTTATTTGCTGTGCATGGTATTGATCTGGAGCTAGGCGCAACGCTTGTGTACGAGTAACTTTATACTTGCGCAACATCATATAAAAATCGTGGGTATCTTTTAGTGCCAACCAATCTTTACGGAAATTTTCTACATCTATTTCAGCATCCGGCAATTCGTTAATAATTTTGTTGCTTGGCGTTACAGATTCGCTTGTTGATTGATCGTCTGATGTATACTTTTCTATAATTCTTTCAAACTCTTCTACCTTGCTATCTACTGTAAGATATATTTTG
>JBHBEQ010000156.1:0-15190 GCA_041785575.1 Flavobacterium sp. | reverse complement strand
TAATGTTCTTGCGTGTAAAGCTTGGCGAGGTAATATCTGAAAGCAATTATCTACAAATTGTTTGTACTTAGTAAACGTTGTTCCTTTCAGTATTAAGTTCCCTCCATAACGCTCATCGTTAAATAGAGTGTGTCCGATAGATTTCATATGTACACGAATTTGGTGTGTTCTACCTGTTTCTAATTTACACGACACCAAAGTTACATATCCAAAACGCTCCAGCACTTTATAATGTGTTACAGCATATTTCGCTCCGTTACTATCGTCAGGATAACTTGCCATTTGCATTCTATCCTTCATATGTCGCCCGATATAACTTTCTATGGTACCTTCATCCTCTTCTACATTCCCCCAAACCAACGCGATGTATTCTCTCTCTGTTGATTTATCTGCAAATTGCTTTTGCAATTCCGACATTGTCCAGTCTGTTTTTGCAATCACTAACAACCCCGATGTATCTTTATCTATGCGATGTACAAGTCCCGGACGTTCGGAACTATTAAGTGGTAAATTTTCGAAGTGGTAAGTCAATGCATTTACTAAAGTACCTGTATAATTTCCGTGTCCTGGATGCACCACCAATCCTGCTTGCTTGTTTACTACAAGTAAGTCTTCATCTTCATAAACTATATCTAAAGGTATGTTTTCTGGAATAATAATATTTTCGAAAGGCGGTTGTTCCATCAACACACGAACCACATCGTTTGCTTTTACTTTGTAATTAGACTTAACGGGTAGGTCATTTACAAAAATATTCCCATTATCCGCTGCTTTTTGAATTTTGTTTCTCGTTGCATTTTCAATCAAATTCATCAGAAACTTATCTACGCGTAAAGGCTGCTGTCCCTTTCCTGCTTCAAAGCGATAATGTTCAAAAAGTTCTCCTTCAAAAATATCTTGCGAAAAATCGTTATTACTCATATCTAATATATAGAATCTATAGCAGGTGCAACATCTTCATAAATATCGTCTACAATTTCTGGTTCTGGTTTATAACTTAATGAACCATCACCTACAACAAAATCGATTTTAGACCTTTTCAACACCTTATCTCCTTCTTTTAATATTCTTCCGTCTTGTTCGATTTGAATAATCACATCTTTTGCCAAATGTGGTTGATAGATTATTTTTCCTTTTACAAGTCCGAGTGCTTCTATTCGAGCAATTGCAAATCGAAGAGTATTATCCATAAGATTTGGAAGTCGGACAGAAGAGTAATTTTTAGCATTTATTTTTACATATACTTTTCTTCCACTTTTTACGAAACTATTTTTTTCTGGATCTTGAAAAACAACACTCAACGGAGGGAAACCTTCTTCAAAATCTACCGTATCTAAGATAATCAATTCCAAACCTAAACTCTCTGCACGTTCTATTGCCTGTTCTGGTTTTAGTTTCTGAAGATTAGGCACCTCTATTTCTAAATTATGCTCCGTATAGAAATCTAAAAATTTCAATGTGCCAAATGCCAATACCACAACAATTAACCCCGCTCCTATCAACGAGAGAAAAAATTGTTTACTTTTAAAAAAATTAAAAATACTCATTTGAATAAATTTTGACAAATATAAATAAATTTCATAGAAGGATATTATTTAATTATTGCATAAATTTGTTGAGCAACAATCTATATTTGATTAAAAATAAAACCATGATAAAAGTAGGTATTATAATGGGTGGATATTCGAGCGAATATGAAATTTCCCTAAAAAGTGGCAATGTTGTATACCAACATTTAGATCGTACAAAATACGAACCTTATAAAATTCACATACTCAAAGACAAATGGGTTTTGGTGGATGATGATAATCAAGAGTACAACATCGACAAAAATGATTTTTCAGCAACTGTTAATGGTAAGAAAATTGTTTTTGATGTTGTTTTCAACGCAATACACGGCGCACCTGGTGAAAACGGACAAATACAAGCGTATTTTGAATTGCTAAACATCAAGCACACATCTTGCGATTCTTACCAATCTGCATTAACTTTTAACAAAAGAGATATGCTGTCGGTTTTAAAACCTTATGGTATAAAAATGGCGATGTCTTACTATCTCAACCAAGGGGATACAATAAATGGAGAAGAAATTGTAAAAAAAATAGGTCTTCCTTGTGTTGTAAAACCAAATCGTTCGGGTTCTAGCTTTGGCATTTCTCTAGTTAAAGATTTTTCACAATTACTACCTGCTATTGAAAAAGCATACGAACAAGACACAGAAATCATCATCGAGAGTTTTTTGGAAGGAACAGAAGTATCAGTAGGCGTAATCAAATACAAAGGAGAAATTGTAGTTTTACCTATTACAGAAATTATCTCTGAAAACGATTTCTTTGATTACGAAGCTAAGTATGAAGGAAAATCTCAAGAAATCACTCCTGCAAGACTTACTCCTGAACAACAACAACGAGTAGAAAATACCGCTTTTAGAATTTACTCTATATTAAATATGACTGGTTTTTCACGAAGTGAATTTATCTTAGTAGATGATGTGCCGTTTTTATTGGAAATGAATACTGTTCCAGGTCTTACGCAGGAAAGTATTTTACCTCAACAAGCAAAAGCTGCAGGTATTTCTCTTAGCGAATTGTTTGACAATGCAATCCAATTAGCTTTAAACAACTAATCAAATGAAAAGAGCCTTATTTCCCGGTTCGTTTGACCCCATAACTGTTGGCCACGTTGACATTATTCAACGAGCTCTACCTCTATTTGATGAAATCATTGTTGCAATTGGTGTAAATACAGAGAAAAAATATATGTTTTCTGTTAAAGAACGCCTTCAATTTATAAAGAAAACATTCCAAGACGAATCAAAAATTTCTGTTGCATCCTATTCAGGATTAACCATTGATTTTGCAAGAGAACAAAAAATTGATTTTATCTTAAGAGGACTTCGAAATCCTGCTGATTTCGAGTTTGAGAAAGCAATTGCTCTTGCCAACAGACGATTATCTGGAATAGAAACTTTTTTCTTACTTACAGACGTCAACACTTCTTACATCAGCTCAAGTATTGTTAGAGACATTATCAAAAACGGAGGCGATTACACTCCTTTTGTCCCAAGTGCTGTAGCTGCATCTCTATAAAAAAATGTTCGGATATCTAAGAAAATCCGAACATTTTGTTTATTTCAAGTTTAATCTCTCTTGTATCATCATTCTGTACTCTTTCCACTTTGCCATATCTTCAGGAGAAAGCGTTTGGTCAAAAGCATTCATTTTTTTTGTCCATTCGACAGATGTCGCAGTAGCTTCTTCTAATCTTTGCATATCCTTTGATTGCATTACTTCGTAAACAAAATACAAATATTGTGTGTATTCATCTACAAACTGCTGCGCTTGGGCAGTTTTCATTTTGGGTGGAGTCAGCTGAATCACAGAATCGTTTTTCACTATCACTGCCCTATCCTTATCGTCAATTTTATTTACTGTAGTGCTTTCTTTCTTTACCTCTTCTGTATTCTCATTCTTGCAAGAATACATCATCGATAAGAACACCAATACTATTGCTATCTTTTTCATATTATTGTTCTTCTTCTTTTTCTACATTCTGCTCTTCCTCTTGATGGTCTTCTGGCACTATTGTTTTTGCGTTATCTACGCGATAGTTTTTCTCAAACAGTGGTGTTTCTGCACCTTCTTCTCCTAATAAGAAACCATACGGACGTAAGGATTCTACGTTGTCGAAAACAATTTTCACTATTGCCAAAACTGGAATTGCGAGAAACATACCTGCTATTCCCCATATAGATTGTGCTATCAATAAACCTATAAGTACAACATAAGAATTTAAAGATACTTGTGAACCTACTACTTTTGGTGTGATGATATTTCCATCGATAGAATTTACAATCACTACACTTACAATTACCCAAAGTGCTTGAATTGGCGAATCGGTTGCGAGTGTAACAATAGCCGCTAACAACGTTGCTGAAAAAATTCCTACGTATGGTATCAAGTTGAGCACTCCACACAATATAGCAAACATTAGAGAATATTTAATTCCAATAATCAAAAATGCTATATACATTAAAATAGAAACTATGACTACTTGAATCATCAATCCGAAAATGTATTGCTTTACCACTCTTTGTATTTCGGTAATTACACTTCTAACTTTTTCTTGATACTGTGGCGAAAATGTCCAAACAATGAATTTAGACAAATGGCTTCTATACAACAAAAAGAAAAAAGTATTTAAAAACACAAACGAACCTGTAAAAAACAAAGACGAAAGCGACTGAAATACAGTTTCTACATACTTAGAACTTTCTTTAATCAAGCTTTCTGCATTCTTGGTTATATATGCCATTTGCTCTTGTTCTGAAATTCCAAATCTATTGTAAATATACGTTTGAATATTTTGTAATAGTTGGGAAATCCTCAGCTTAAATTCGGGCAAATCTTCTTGAAAAGTAGTAATCTGTAATCCAAAAAAATAGCCTACCGCAACAAGCATTAATGAAAATACTATCGTAGAAACAAGAGAAGATATTATTCTTGGTATTTTTAATTTTTTCTCTTGAAAACTCGATAATGGCAACATTAGCATTGCTACCAAAAAACCGAGAATTAATGGAACGATAATCGTTTTTCCTACGATTGCAATATAGACCAATATACACAAGCTGATTAAAACACATGTAAATCTTACAAGAAAGGGAGTGTCATACTCCCTTTTTTCTTGTGGATAATTATCCATTGCCATATTGTAAAATTAGAATTGCATTTCTGGAATATCTCCTTCGATGATTAATGTAGCTTCTGTTGCTGCAACAATTTCTTCTACTGTTACTCCTGGCGCTCTTTCCAAAAGTTTCAATCCTTTATCGGTTACTTCCATAACCGCCAATTCTGTCACTATTTTCTTAACACAACCTACACCTGTAAGTGGTAACGTACATTTTTTTAGAATTTTTGATTCTCCTGCTTTATTTACGTGCATCATAGCAACGATAATATTTTCTGCAGATGCCACTAAATCCATTGCACCTCCCATTCCTTTTACCATTTTTCCTGGTATTTTCCAATTCGCTATATCTCCATTTTCTGCAACTTCCATTGCTCCGAGAATGGTGAGGTCAACATGTTGTGAACGTATCATTCCAAAACTCATTGCAGAGTCAAAAAAAACAGCCCCTGGTAATGTTGTAATGGTTTGTTTTCCTGCATTGATTAAATCTGGATCTTCCTCTCCTTCATAAGGAAAAGGTCCCATACCCAAGACTCCATTTTCTGATTGAAACTCTACATTCATTCCTTCTGGAACGTAATTAGCTACCAATGTAGGTATTCCAATACCAAGATTTACATAAAATCCATCTTCTAATTCTTTTGCAATGCGTTTTGCTATTCCTACTTTATCTAGAGCCATAATTAACTTTTTTGTCTTACTGTTCTTTGTTCGATTCTCTTCTCATAGTTTTCTCCTTGGAAAATGCGTTTCACATAGATTCCAGGAATGTGAATTTCGTTTGGATCTAATGCTCCTGCTGGTACTAACTCTTCTACTTCAGCAATAGTAATTTTACCTGCACCTGCCATACATCCGTTGAAATTTCTCGCAGTTCCTTTAAAAACAAGATTTCCTGCCTCATCCCCTTTCCACGCTTTAACAATAGCAAAATCTGCTTTATATGCTTCTTCTAAAACATACATTTTCCCGTTAAACTCTCGTGTTTCTTTTCCTTCAGCCACTTCAGTTCCGTATCCTGCTGGAGTAAAAAAGGCCGGAATACCTGCTTGTGCTGCTCTACACTTTTCTGCCAAAGTTCCTTGAGGTGTAAGCTCTACTTCTAGCTCTCCACTCAACATTTGACGTTCAAACTCTGCATTTTCTCCAACATAAGAAGAAATCATTTTCTTTATTTGACGTTTTTGCAAAAGAAGTCCTAATCCGAAATCATCAACTCCTGCATTGTTTGAAATACACGTTAATCCTGTTACATTTTTACGAACCAATTCCGCAATACTATTCTCTGGGATACCACACAACCCAAAACCACCTAACATAATGGTCTGATTGTCTTTTATATCAGACAATGCCTCTTGTGCATTTGCTACTTTTTTATTAATCATTTTTTAAACTTTATTTTTGGGATTAAATTTATAAAAAAAGCGTTTCTAAAAAAAATCTATTTGCTTTTATTTTCCTACATCCTTTACCATTTGTTTCAAATAATCTTAAAGTTATTATATAAAGTGCAGCTGTTGGATATTTTGGAATAATAACACACTTGTTTTATCGTTTCTCACATAGCTTTTACTAAAAGACTATTGAAACAAAACAGCTCTTTATCAAAAGAAAAGCGAAATCTACACGTCTATAGATTTCGCTTTAGGAATATTTTTTGTCTTATCTATTGGGATATTCTTTCACTGCATCTACAAATGCTTTGGCGTGATCTACTGGAATATTTGGCAAAATTCCGTGTCCAAGATTTGCAATGTATTTATCTTTACCAAATTGATCAATCATATCAAATACCATTTTCTTTATGGTTGGAATTGGTGACAATAATCTAGACGGATCGAAATTCCCTTGTAGAGTAATATTGGAATGAGTAAGCGCTCGTGCTGTTTGAGGACTACACGTCCAATCTACTCCAAGTGCTGAAGCTTTTGATTTTGACATTTCTTCGAGAGCAAACCAACAACCTTTTCCAAATACAATTACTTCTGTTTCATCTGCTAAGGCATCTACTATTTGTTGGATGTATTTCCACGAAAATTCTTGATAATCCACTGGCGATAACATACCTCCCCAAGAATCGAAAATCTGTACAGCGTCAACCCCAGTTTTTACTTTTTCTTTTAAATACAAAATCGTAGTATCTGTTATCTTTTGCAACAACTGATGTGCTGCTACTGGCTCTGCAAAACAAAATCCTTTGGCTTTGTCGTATGACTTTGAACCTTTTCCTTCTACGGCATAACAAAAAATTGTCCAAGGCGAACCTGCAAATCCAATAAGAGGTACTTCATTGTTAAGCATCTCTTTTGTCATTTTTATGGCATCCATTACATACCCTAATTCTTCTTCAATATTCGGTATAATCACTCGGTCAACATCTGCTTGCGAACGTATCGGATTAGGAATTATTGGTCCTATATTATCTTTCAATTCTACGTCTATACCCATTGCTTGAGGAACCACCAAAATATCAGAAAATAAAATAGCTGCATCTGGCTTTACAATTCTGATTGGCTGTACTGTTATTTCTGAAGCTAATTCTGGCGTTTTACATCTTGTAAAGAAATCATATTTATCTCTCAAGACACGAAATTCTGGCAAATATCTACCTGCTTGACGCATCATCCACACCGGCGGCCTTTCAACGTTTTCTCCTCTTAAAGCTCTAAGTAATAAATCGTTTTTTAGCATATTCTTTTTTATCTACTGTTGTTATAATATTCTATACATTTTTGCAACAAACTTTCTACGGTTTGTTCTTGTGCTATCTCAATGTTTTGCGTGTGCTTTAAAGCACTTGCTGTAGTTGTTCCTATACAAAAACACACTTGTTGGTCTATAGTATGGTTTTGCATATAGCTTGCTACTCCCGAAGGACTATAAAACAAAATAGCATCGACTTCTTGTTTTATTATTTGAGGTATTTCTGTGTTTTTATACACCGTATATTCATCATACGATATACCAGCATTTTTCATTGCAATTGGCAATGTATCTCTTCTTTTATCTCCTGCAAAAAAAGCAATGTGCTTATGCACATATTTTTCTTTCACTTGCTCTGACAAATCTTTTGCATAAGAAGCCACGTCTAATACTTCAAACCCTTGTTTTTCGAGCAATTCTCTTGTTTTTATCCCTACACAAATCGCTGGTATTTTTGTCAATTGATTGTATTGTGGAGATTTACAAACACTTTTTACGGCATTCTGTGATGTAAAAAGCAATAATTCAGGTTGTTTTTTCAACTCAAAATCGAGCAACTGAATTTGGATAAAATCTTTTTCCACCAATTCAAACCCAGCATCTAACAGCATTTTTTTTTGGTTGAATTCTAATATTTTCGAAGACAGTACGCGAATTTTCTTCATTATTTTTTCAATTGAGCACGCAATTCTTGCATCAATTTTTCAGCTCCATTTTCTAAAAGTTCTTTTGCTGCAAAAAAACCGAGTTTTTTCCATTCGGAAATAGGCACCTTTTTATCGATAGAAAACTTTTGTTTTCCATCTAAAGAAAACAAAGCTCCTTCAAAGGTTATTTCATCTGTTTTTTCGTCGTATTTTGCATAAGCTCCAATTGGTGCCGTACACCCTCCTTCTAATGTCCTTAAAAACTGTCGCTCTATCCCTGTTTCTATCTCAGTTTCTATGTGATTGAGTTCTGCTAATGCATCTATACAAAAATAATCATCTTCTCTACAAACTACGAGCATTGCTCCTTGTGCTGGCGCTGGAATCATCCAATCTAAATCAACCAATTGAGAAGATTTTATATTAATGCGTTCAAGTCCTGCCGCTGCAAAAATAGCTCCGTTCCAATCGCTATCTTTCAACTTCTGCATACGCGTGTTTACATTTCCACGCAAATCCACTACATTGTGGCTTGGATATTTGTGAAGCCATTGCGCTTTTCTTCGCAAAGACCCCGTTGCAATAACCCCTTCTGTATTTAAAAAATCCATCGAATTTTTATAAATCAACACATCTTTTACATTACCTCTTTTCAAAACGGCTGCTTGTACAATTCCTTGAGGTAAAGCTGTTGGAACGTCTTTCATCGAATGTACAGCAATGTCAATTTTTTTCTCCAACAAGGCAATGTCAAGTGTTTTGGTAAAAATACCTGTAATGCCCAACTCATATAGTGGTTTGTCAAGAATAATATCCCCGTCAGATTTAACAGGAACAATTTCTACTGCATAGCCTAAATCTTTTATTTGCTGAGCAACCGTTTGGGCTTGCCACATCGCTAATTCACTATCTCGAGTTCCTAACTTTATTACCTTTTTTTTCATAGTTTTTTTTTAATTTTCTAATTGGAATACTTTCTCAATCCATTCTATACTCTCTTCAATCGAAGTATTCTCGTCTTTTAAATGGTTGGCAAAATAGGTTGTAATTTTTTGAATAATTCGATTAGATACAATTTCTGCTTGGTTTTCGTCGAAATTTTCTATTTTTTTTCTTTGATAGTTCAGTTCGTTTTGTTTGATTTCATCTAATTTTGATTTCAAAGCCTGAATTGCAGGAGCGTATTTTCTTGCTTGAGCCCAAGATAAAAATTCGCTTTTCACCTCTTCAATAATTCCCATTGCTTGTGGCACATATTGTTTTCTTCGCTCCAGTGTATCATCTGTCATTTGCGACAATTGATCGAGGTGCACCAATTGAACGTCCGAGCAATCCAATACATTAGTATTTACATTTCTCGGTATTGACAAATCTAAAATTAAAAGTGGTTTCTTAAGGTTTAGAATTTCCTTATCAATAGTAGGATTTTGAGCACCAGTAGCCACAACAAGCACGTCTGTATTAGTGATTTCTTCTTGCAATTCGGCATAATCTCTCACAACGAGATTAAACTTTCCTGCGATTTGTTGTGCCTTATCTTTCGTGCGATTGATAAGAGTGATATGGTTATTTTTGGTGTGTTTTATTAAATTTTCACAAGTATTTCTACCTATTTTCCCTGTTCCGAAAAGCAAAATATTTTTTTCGTTGATATTTTCTACATTGTTTAAAATATATTGCACAGAAGCAAACGATACAGATGTAGCACCAGTGCTGATTTCTGTTTCGTTTTTGATTCGTTTACTCGCTTGGATAACAGAATTTATCAACCTCTCGAAATAACTATTTGTGAGCCCTTTTTCTTTTGCAGCCACAAATCCGTTTTTTACCTGAGAGATAATTTCAAAATCTCCTAAAATCTGACTGTCCATACCTGTCCCTACGCGAAACAAATGTGAAACAGCATCTTGGTTTTTATGAATATAAGCTACTTTTTGGAAATCATCAATTGAGCCATTACTATGCCTACACAACAGAGAAATCAACTGAAATGGATGTTCTGCAATTCCATACAATTCGGTTCTATTACAAGTAGAAATCACCATAATTGCTGATATTCCCTCAAGCATTGCACCATCAAGCAAATCGGATTTTGCCTTATCCGAAAGGCTAAATTTCCCTCTTATTTCCGCATCAGCTTTTTTATAACTGAGTCCAACAACGTAGAATGTTTTATTTTTCTTCTGTTCCATAAAATGCTTTTTCAAAAAAACTGCCACAAATTTAAATATTCTACATCTATAAAAATATCGCTAAAAGTTCATTTTTTAACCAATTCAAAATTATAGTTCTTTTAGCGTTGTTTTTTTGTCAATATTTGCTATTTTTGTAGCAAAATAAGGTTTTTTTTCATCGTTATATAGAACACTTAAAAATAACACTTTGAAAAATATCATTATTTATAAAGAGAAAAAATTACGCTATGGGGTATAAAGAAGAAGTTTTAATAGAAGAAGAATTTACGTGCATCCGCATCAAAAACGACAGTGATGATGTTTGCTTATTCCAAAGAGAAAACATTGTAGGCATTATTCAATTTCATTTTTTAATAAAAGGCAAAGCTGTTTGTTTATTCAACAACAGCAACTACAAAATGGAAATCAAAGAAGAGCAACATCTGGTGCTATACAATCCAGAAAAAGAACTTCCTATTGCAGTGGAATTAGAACCACGAAGTTGGATGGTTTCTATTTTGATACCAATCATTCATTTTCACAGTTTGTTTTCGAGCGAGGCAGGACTAATCCCTTTCTTATCCTCAGAAAACAAAGACAAAAAATACTACTCCTTGGAAACCATCTCTCCTTCGATGGCAATCACTTTGAATCAAATAATGAGTTTCTACCTCAACAATTCGGTAAAAAAACTGTACTACAAAGCGAAAGTTTACGAATTATTAAGTCTGGCTTTCAACAAACTCGAAAATCCCAATGTCGATGCTTGTCCGTTTATTACCGACGAAGAAACCATTCGAAAGATTAAAAAAGTAAAAGACTTAGTTATAGAAAAAATGTTAGAACCTCCTCTGCTACAAGATTTAGCAGACGAAGTAGATATCAATATTAAAAAATTAAAAAATGGTTTTAAACAAGTGTACGGCGATACTGTTTTTGGATTTTTATTCGATTACAAAATGGAATATGCTCGCAAATTACTCGACAGTAGAATGTACAACGTCAATGAAGTCGGAAACAAAATAGGATACAGCACAGCCAGCCATTTTATTGCTGCTTTTAAAAAGAAATTTGGTATCACTCCGAAAAAATACCTTATGACATTAGGCAGATAATCCTTAACAAAAATAATCGTACATTTGCGATATGCAAGACACTAAAAAAGACATTCGTAGCTTAAGCAAAGAACAACTTCGTGATTTTTTTACTTCAAATGGCGACAAAGCCTTTAGAGGTAACCAAGTGTATGAATGGTTATGGACAAAAGGCGCACACAAATTTGATGATATGACCAATCTATCAAAGCAAACGCGCGCATTATTAGAAGAGCACTTTAGCATCAATCACATAAAGGTTGACACTATGCAACACAGTTCTGACGGTACCATAAAAAATGCTGTTCGACTCCACGACAACCTTGTGGTTGAATCTGTATTAATACCTACAGACACACGCACTACCGCCTGTGTTTCTTCTCAAGTTGGATGTAGTCTTGACTGTAATTTCTGCGCTACAGCTCAACTTAAACGCATGAGAAATCTTGCACCAGACGAAATTTACGACCAAGTACTTACCATAGACCAACAAAGTAGGCAATACCACAATCGCCCACTTTCAAATATTGTTTTTATGGGAATGGGGGAACCTTTGATGAACTACCCTAACGTGATTAAGGCTATTGAAAAAATCACCTCACAAGAAGGCTTAGGTATGTCGCCAAAACGCATTACTGTTTCTACTTCTGGTATTTCAAAGATGATTCGCAAAATGGCAGATGACGAAGTAAAATTCAAACTTGCTGTTTCATTACACTCTGCCATAGAAGAAACGCGAAATAAAATAATGCCTTTTACCAAGAATTTCCCACTGACCGAGCTTAGACAAGCCTTGGAGTATTGGTATAGAAAAACAAAAAGTAAAGTTACTTATGAATATGTCGTTTGGAAAGGCATCAACGACCAAGAAAAAGACATCAAAGCACTGGTGAAATTCTGCAAATATGTTCCGTGTAAAGTAAACCTCATCGAATACAACCCAATTGACGAAGGGGAATTTGCACAAGCAGCTCCCGAGGTAATCGATCACTACATTACCGCTCTCAACGATGCTGGTATTGTTGCAAAAGTACGCCGTTCCAGAGGAAAAGACATCGATGCCGCTTGTGGACAATTAGCAAATAAAAATTAAATCGCACTTTTCTTAACATCAAACTACAATACAAGACATTAGAAACAAGTATTACACCCGATAGCTGGTAGCTACTAAAAAAGGATTTCGAGTTGTAAGAAAGCGCGTAATTGAAGCATACAGCTTAATTAAAGTTTAACCCATCAAATAAATACCAATAAAAAAAGTCCTTATCGTTTTGATAAGGACTCTGTGTCTTTCAGAGCGGAAGACGAGGGTCGAACTCGCGACATTCAGCTTGGAAGGCTGACGCTCTACCAACTGAGCTACTTCCGCGTTTTTGCATTCTCTACATCTTCGGTAGATTTTGCGAGTGCAAATATAAACTAAATTATTATTTTATTCCAAATATTTTTTTGTTTTTTTTCCTAAACAATTTACATTAAACAATAACACTTTGACTTACTGCTTTATAAACCATTGAAAAAAAATACTATGTTTTTATTTTCAGAATAAAAACAACAAAATTATTGCTATTCCATTGAGAGTTTAAAATCTGACACGACCAGAAAAGAATATTTTTTAACACTACAAAATAATAAAGAGTTACAGCATGAGAAATACGAAAGTGCTTTATGTAGAAAAAATTTGACAAAAAACAGAAAAAAAAACATCATTAAACAAACAAAGTCAAATATATTGAAAGAATATATTCTCATTTGTAATATTATCTAAAACATATAAACTCCTTACAAAAAATACAATGGATTTAGAAAAGGTTTTACTTCGTTAAAATTAAACTCCAATTCTATAGCACCTCTACTGTAATATGTTACTTCACCTGGATAGTAATACACTTTCACTTTTTCTTTTGAAAAACAAATGTGTTGCGACAAAACAAATTGTTTCTTTGGAAACACAAAACCTTGTTCGGCTAATGATTTACTCTCTAGTAAACCGAAGTTTTCATAAAACTTCTTCTTCGCAAGATTTTCAAAACCAACATAATTTACAAATAATTCTCTCATCGGAATAAGTTCACCATTTTCCAAAGAAAAGAAAAATGATTTTTTCCTAATTATAGGTTGTGCTTTTCCATCAAACGTATAAAAATCTAAAACAAAATTGACTACATTATCATTGAAATTAGTATAACTACCGTTAACCAATGCTGTCCAAAGAGTATGGTCGTCAGGATATTGTTTTTTCTCTTGTTCATAGGCTTCAATAAACGAAGACAATATTTGTTCATAAGTAAGAGTTGTTTCTTTCTTTCTAGAGATTTGCTCAGCTACCACTCCTAATATGTATTGATTTATCTTTTTAGCAACCTCCGATTGGTTCATTACAACAGGAACGTACACAACAGCTTCACTACATTTCTTATTTACACAGCCTATAGTAGATTTCTGCTCAAAATCTACGATTTCTATCTGAACTTTATCATTTGAAGAACAAGACTGCAATGCAATAAGCCAAAGAAACGAGAACAAGATTTTGTACATTTTAATAATTATTTTTACACAAAACTATACAAAAGCCACCATATAATCTATATTTGTTACAAATTTTAAAGACTTACAAAATGAATTTTGACACCAAAGTAATACACGGAGGTCAACAACACGACCCATCAACAGGAGCTGTAATGCCTCCAATCTATCAAACCTCAACCTACGCTCAAGAAAGCCCTGGGAAACACACAGGATACGAATATAGCCGCGCAGACAACCCAACAAGAAAAGCATTAGAGAAAGCTCTGGAAAGTATCGAAAATGGAGCAAGAGGACTTGCATTTTCGTCTGGTCTTGCTGCTATTGATTGTGTACTCCGATTGCTGAAACCAAATGATGAAGTCATCGCAATGGACGACCTATACGGAGGAACCTACCGTTTGTTTACGCGTTTTTATCAAGATTTAGGAATTAAATTTCACTTTATCGACGTAAACAATGCTCAACTATTAGAATCTACTATAAATGAAAACACTCGGTTGGTTTGGGTAGAAACACCAACCAATCCGTTGATGAAAATGGCAGACATTGTGGCAATTGCAAACATTACCAAAAAACATCAGCTTCTTTTTGTTGTAGACAATACATTTGCTACACCGTATTTACAACGTCCTCTTGATTTAGGGGCAGATATTGTAATGCACTCCGCTACAAAATATCTTGGCGGACACTCCGACGTGATTGCTGGAGCTTTGGTAATCAAAGATCCTGAATTAGGAGAAAAATTACATTTTACACAATTTGCCACAGGAGCTACTTTAGGACCACAAGATTGTTTTTTGGTATTGAGAGGTATCAAAACATTACATCTTCGTATGCAAAGACACTGTGAAAATGGATTGAAAATAGCACAATATCTTGTGCAACATCCAAAAATTGACAAAGTACTCTACCCTGGACTTTCTTCTCATCCGCAACATTTATTAGCAAAACAACAAATGCCTAAAGGTTTTGGAGGAATGGTATCTTTCACGTTTAGCTCAGGAAACAAAGCTGATGCTATTTCATTTTTAGAAAAACTGAAAGTATTCACCTTAGCCGAATCGTTAGGAGGTGTAGAATCGTTAGCTAACCACCCTGCATTAATGACCCACGCATCTATACCAGCAGATAAACGAGCAGAGATTGGCATTACCGACGATTTAGTTCGCTTGAGTATAGGAATAGAAGATGTCGATGATTTAATTGCTGATATCGAACAAGCCTTAGCCTGATAATTAAGAATTAAAAGGGAAATATCAATATTTTTTTTATATCTTTGGGAAAATTAATTTAAATCAAAAAGAAAAACAATGAAAAAAATTTTATTCAGTGCTATTCTATTATGCGC